>JAQUVJ010000038.1 GCA_028693395.1 Candidatus Nanoarchaeia archaeon
AATAGAACAAACACTGTAATTAATAATATGAAAATGTTAAATGCTAATTTTATTTTTTCTGATAATAAAATATCTTCTTTAAATTCGTGTAATTTTTGATTTTCGTCTTCGTATAATTCAAAAGAATTTAAGAATAGTTTTTCTAATAAAATTATGTTTGATGAAATAAAATTGTTTTCTGCAATATTTTCTCTTTTTGTGTTAAATGAAACTAATGTTTCGTTTACAAATAAATCTTGATTTGAAATTATAATATAATATTCATCATCATAGAAAAAATCATCTTTTATTGTTATTACTTTTGATTTTTCTACGTTTTCAAAATGTTGTTTTTTTAAATGATTTTCAAAATTTGTGATGTAAATATAATATGATTGAATTTCTTTTTCTTGATTAAATCGAAAATTTAAATCTAGATTTGAAACATGATTTGAAATATCATTTGAAATAGTATTATTTGATTCTAATCTAATTTTGTAAATATAATCTATCTTAGAAAATAATTCGTTTTTCTTATTTTGATATAAATTTTCTATATATATGTTATATTCTTCAATTAAATTTGAATATTCAAATCCTCCTAGATTTTTTATACTTGGTTGAATTGATGGATTATAATAATAATTATTTAATTTTAAAAATGAAAAATCAAAATCTTTTGTTATTAAATAATTGTTTTCATTATTTTTAACATTAGAATCAACATTATAATCAATATTAGAATTAATTATATTTGTTTTTTGAAGAACTTCATAAATATCTGTTTTGTCTTTTATTAAAATGAAATCTTCCATTTTTTTATATTGTTTTAAATCAAGATATGATAATTCCATTGAATTATATGGGAAGAATGAATTGTCATAAATATTGTACAATTTTAAATTTAATAATTGTGATTTTTTGTAATCAATATTTGATTTAGTATATTTATTTTCATTAATTTCTGAGTTTAATCTTGATAAGATATCAATCTTTTTTATATCTTTATAATCAAAATCTATGAAATTTGAATAAATCAATAGTAAATCTTCATGGGAAATTTCTATTGTTTCTTTTCTTGTTAATTCTAAAATTATATTGGAGATGTCAGCACATTTTTCTTCTTTATTTGTGATTTTAATTGAATTATCTTGACAAATTTGATTTAATTTATCATAATGATTTTTTTCTAAATTTTTTAAAAATTCAAGATATAATGAGTTTGATATAAAATAAGTTGATCTTAAATAGTAAACATTTTCTTGATAAGTTGATATTTGTGAAAGTTCTGTGTTTTTACATACATCTTTTAAATAAGAAAATGCTTCGTTTAATTCTATATATCTTTGATAAGATTGACATACTAAATTTTTAAAATTTTCTAAATTTTCTTGATTTAATCTATTGTTTTCACTTAATTGATAATAATTTACATCTCCAACATTTTCTAAGGAAATTTCAATTGAATAAACGAAATTCATCGATAATACAAATATAGAGATTATAAAAAAAAGAAATATTATGTAATTTGTATTTTGAAAATTATTTATTATATTTAGAATTGATTTGTTTTTTGATGGGTTTTGTATTTTTTTACATATATTTTTTGAAAAAAAAACCTTAAGATGTCTTGTTTTTTCTTTGTTTATTGTCTTAATTGTTTCAAAGTTTTCAATTAAATTGTTTTTAATTGATATTTTGATTTTCTTATCTTGATCTTTTTGTTTTAAATTCATTTTTATCTTTTTATTTAATGTTTTATTATGTTATTTAATTGTTAATAATTGAATTATTATTATATATACATATTCCTAAAATTTTATGTTTAAAAAGAAATGTTACAACCATTAAAAAACAACAGAATTTATTATAATATGATTACGATATTATATTGATTATATAATAAAAAAATTTATTTTTAGTTTATTTTTTAATGATATTTTAGGTGATAAAATGATAAAAGAAATTAGAGCAAGACAATTACTTGATTCAAGAGGAAATCCTACTGTTGAAGCTGAAGTAAAAACTGAAAATGGGATATTTAAAGCAATAGTTCCTTCCGGAGCAAGTACAGGTATTTTTGAAGCACTTGAATTAAGAGATAATGATCCAACTTATTTTAATGGTAAAGGTGTTTTAAAAGCAGTTGAAAATGTTAATAATATAATTAATGATAATTTAATTGGAATGGATGAAACAAAACAAAAGGAAATTGATTATAAAATGCTTGAAATTGATGGAACAGAAAATAAATCAAATCTTGGTGCAAATGCTATTTTAAGTGTTTCACTTGCTGTTGCAAGAGCTGGAGCATGTGCAAAAAAAATTGAACTTTATGAATATATTAATGATTTATTAAGAAATGAACATCAAATGCATGTAAAAATGAAAATGCCTATTCCTTCTTTTAATGTAATAAATGGAGGAAAACATGCTGATAACAAACTTGATTTTCAAGAATTCATGTTAATGCCTATTCATTTTGATTCTTTTAGTGATAGTTTAAGAGCCGGTGCAGAAATTTATCACATTTTAAAAGGAGTTATAAAGGAAAAATATGGTTCAAATGCAACAAACGTTGGAGATGAAGGTGGATTTGCACCTAATGTTGAAAGTGCATATGATGCTTTAAACTTACTTAGAGATGCAATAAAAAAATCAGGATATGAAGGAAAAATAAAAATTGCACTTGATGCAGCTGCTTCTGAATTTTTCATTGATGGAAAATATCATATTGATGGAAAAGAATTAAATTCTGAAGAATTAGCTAATTATTATAATGAAATGGTTGAGAAATATCCTGAAATTATTTCTATTGAAGATCCTTTTGAACAAAATGATTTTGACGGATATGCAAAATTATTAGAAAAAGTTAAAGGAAAAATTCAGATTGTTGGTGATGATTTACTTGTAACAAATGTTGATAGAATAAAATTAGCTCTTGAAAAAAAGGCATGTGATGCTTTACTTTTAAAAGTGAATCAAATAGGAAGTTTAACTGAGAGTTTACAAGCAGTAAAGTTGTCTTATGAAAATAATTGGAAAGTTATGACAAGTCATAGAAGTGGTGAAACTGAAGATACTTTTATTGCTGATTTAGTTGTAGGAATTGCAAGTGGACAAATAAAAACAGGAGCTCCTTGTAGATCTGAAAGACTTGCAAAATACAATCAATTATTAAGAATAAGTGAGAAAATAACAAATTTCTCTGGATTTTAAATTACTTTTTTTGTATTTTCTTTTAATTTCTTATATTTTTTTTATTTTTTTAATAAAATACAATTAAATTAAAAAATAATAAATACAATAAGAAAAAAAATAATATAATAGTAAATAAGAAAGAAATAATATAATAAATAAGAAAATAAAAGAATTAAAACGAATAAAAAAAATAAAAACAAATAGAAAGATTAATAAATAAAATATAATAAGAAATAATATGAGCTCTATAAATCTATCAATGTCTAAAACAATTGAAATTATCATGAGTGTTTTAGTTATTCTTGCATGTTTTGGTATGATTTATACATACGATGCACAGGGAAATTATTTATTACATTTTTCTATTACAAAGTTAAAAATAATTTTTGATGAAATTGTATTGTTTCATGACAAAGGTTTAGATTTAGAATTAAATGAAAAATATCCTTTTGATTTAGTTATGTTTCAAGATCAAATAAATATATCTATGGAAAATCAAAAACTTAGTACTAAAATAGAACCTATAAAAACAAATAATGTTAAAACTTTGTTTGCAGATAAAATTTTATTGAATTCTTATAAAAATGAACAAATAAATTTGTATTTTGAAAATAGTCAAATAACATTAGAATTTGAAGGTAATCCAAAACCAAATGAATTTTGTGATAAGATTGAAAAATGTGAATTTAA
>JAQUVJ010000023.1:0-1234 GCA_028693395.1 Candidatus Nanoarchaeia archaeon
GTTATATTTTCAATTCCAACAATTGTAGGAATCTTAAATTCTCTTGCGATAATAGTAGCATGTTGAATAAATCCTTTTCTTTCAACTAAAATACCTATTGCTTTTGTCATAGCTTCTATTTGTGCAGGAGTAGTTGCTTTTGTTACTAAGATTTCTCCTGATTTTATTTTTTTATAATCAAGGCAAACTTTTCCTTCAAAATTTCCAGGATAAGCAATAAATCCTTCATATTTTTTTATTTCTTTTGACATTTTAATCATTCATTATTTTTATCATTACAATATCTTTTTATCAAAAAATTATCATTATAAAGTTTTTTAAATTGTTTTATTCTTTTTTTTGTTAAATTTATTTCATTAATTTTTCTATTATTTTTAAGAAAATAATAAAGATTTTTTTCAATTATAATTTTATTTTTATTTTTTAATTTTGGTTCTATAAAATAATTATTATCAATTGAATAAAATTTTATATTTTTTTCTTCATTACTATTAACAAGATAATATGTAATAAAATACTTAGATAATATTTCTTTTATATAATTTAAGTAATTATTTTTCTCATCTTGTAAGTATTGTAATGTATTTAAAGTAGAAATCATTTTTTTTTCTTTTTTTGTTAAAAAATTATAATTTAAATATTCCATAGAATTTAATTTTTCATTTTTCTCTAAATTTTGAACTTTAAATTCATTTAATTTAAAAACAGATGCAAAATTTTCTTTTAATCCTTCTTTTGCGATTCTTAGAAAAAAATTTTCTTTTTCTACACATATTGAATCAAAAAATAAATTAATTTTATTTTTATTTTTGAATATATTATAAATTTTTTCATATAATATATCTGAAATATGAAAAACTAATATAGTATAGAAAATTACTTTTTTATTTAATTTAATAATTTTATTTTTATTTATTCTACCTTTTTTAAAAAAATCATTTTCAAATTTATTAATTTTTTTTTGATTTAATTCATTTAATATTTTTTTTGAATTTAATATTTTATTAAAAATCAACTCAATAATTTCTTTATTTGAATCTATATATAATGAATTGTTTTTTATAATAATTTTTACTTTGTTTTCTTTATGTTTTTTTATAAAAGAACTAAATTTTATTTTTTTTAATATATCTAAAAAAACTTCTTTATATATTTCTAATTCAATATTTTTATTTTCAATAATTGTTTGAGTTTTTCCATATAAATCTTTATTTAAATAACTTATAATATTATA
>JAQUVJ010000023.1:1334-9652 GCA_028693395.1 Candidatus Nanoarchaeia archaeon
TTAAAAAAAAAGATCTATGCATCATAGACCTTTTCATCATCCTTTTTACTTGATGATTTGTCTGAATCTTTATTAGATTGATCTTGAGATTCATTCGATGATGCTTCTTGTTGTGCTTGTGCTTGTTTGTACAATTCAACTGAAACTTCCTGAATGTCCTTTTTAATCTTTTCTAATTTTTCTTCAATTTTCTTTATATCTTTCTTTTCATCTTTTAATAAAGATTCAAGTTCTTCAAGTTCCTTTTTTACAGGATCTACTTTTGATGCATCTACTTTATCTTTTAAATCTTCAAACATCTTTTTTGAACTGTAAATTAAATTGTCTGCTTCATTTATTACTTCTATTTCATGTTGTTTTACTTTATCTTCTTCAGCATATTTTTCTGCTTCTTCTTGCATTTTCTTTATTTCGTCATCATTTAAACTAGTTGAAGCTGTAATAACAATTTTTTGTTCTTTTCCTGTTCCTAAATCTTTTGCATGTACATTTACAATTCCATTAGCATCAATATCAAAAGCTACTTCAATTTGTGGTACTCCTCTTGGTGCTGGTGGAATTCCTATTAAATCAAATTGACCTAATAATTTATTGTCAATTGCCATTGGTCTTTCTCCTTGAAATACTCTAATTGTTACTGCATTTTGATTATCTGCTGCTGTACTAAATACTTTTGATTTTTTAACAGGAATTGTTGTGTTTTTGTCAATTATTTTAGTAAAAATTCCTCCTAATGTCTCTAATCCAAGTGATAAAGGTGTAACATCTAATAATAAAACATCTTTAACATCTCCTGCTAAAATTGCTCCTTGAATTGCTGCACCTGCTGCAACTGCTTCATCAGGGTTAACAGATTTATCAGGTTCTTTATTGAATTGTTCTCTTATTTTTTGTTGAATTATTGGAATTCTTGTTGATCCTCCAACTAATATAACTTTATCAATTTCATTTGCACTAAGTCCTGCATCTTTTAAAGCTTGTTTTACTGGATCCATAGTTTTTTGAATTAAATCTGAACAAATTTCTTCAAATTTTGCTCTTGATAAACTAGTGTTTAAGTGTTTTGGACCAGATTGATCTGCTGTAATAAATGGTAAATTGATTTCTGTAGTTAATTTTGCAGATAATTCAATTTTTGCTTTTTCTGCAGCATCTTTTAATCTTTGAAGTGTCATAGCGTCATCTCTTAGATCAATTCCATTTGATGCTTTAAATTCATTAGCTAAATAATCAATTATCTTTTGATCAAAATCATCTCCTCCTAATTTGTTATTTCCAGCAGTTGATTTTACTTCAAATACTCCATCACTTAATTCTAATATTGAAACATCGAAAGTTCCACCTCCAAGATCAAATACTAAAATTGTATGATCATTTGTTTTTTCAATTCCATAAGCAAGTGATGCTGCTGTTGGTTCATTGATAATTCTTAATACATTTAATCCTGCAATCTTTCCAGCATCTTTTGTTGCTTGTCTTTGTGAATCTGTAAAATAAGCTGGTACAGTAATTACTGCATCATTAACTGTTTCTCCTAAATAATCTTCAGCTGATTTTTTTAATTTTTGTAAAACTTTAGCTGAAATCTCTTGTGGAGTATATTTCTTTCCTTCAAGTTCTACTTGATGATCTTCTCCCATGTGTCTTTTTATACTTGCGACTGTATTTTTTGGATTAACAATTGCTTGTCTTTTAGCAGGTTCTCCAATAATCCATTCTTTATTCTTTAAAGCAACAACACTTGGTGTTGTTCTTGCACCCTCAGAGTTTGTAATAACAGTTACGTTTTTACCTTCTCTAATTGCTACACATGAGTTTGTAGTTCCTAAATCTATTCCAATTACTTTTCCCATTTTATTTTTCACCTTTTATTTTATGTAATAATTTTTTATATTTTTATTATTAATATTCTTATTATTTTTATTAAAATTTAATAAAAAACATCAATCATTATCAATATTCATTTTTTTGTAAATTTCAAGTGATTTGTAAAAACTATTTGTAAGACTATCTGGGCTTGTTAACATTATTTCTCTTATTTTCCTAAAAGGAACATATTCTCCATTTTCTAATTCTAATTCTTCATCAGAATATCCCATATAAAGATAGAATACTTTTTCATATTCCTCAAAAACAACATTTCCTAACTTTTTAATATTAATTTTTATTTTTAATTTATTCTGTATATATTTACTAATATCATCAAATTTTACATTGTTTGGAACTGGCAAAACAACATCATTATATTTTTTCTTTGTTTTTATTGTAAAAATATTATCATCAATATCAAATAAAAATAAGGATATAGATTCATGTCTTAAATTAAAATTACTAATTGTTCTAAGAGTTGATAAACTTCTCATAATGAATTTATTATCAAAAACTCTATACAAATTCTCCTTATGTTCAAAAATTAATGAAAAATCTTTAAAGCTACTTAATATTAAAGGAATATTTAATTCTAAAGCTTTTGATATATTATCTTTTAAATTATTAACATATTTCTCAACATGTAAATCATCATATTTTATCTCTATTTTATCTTTTGATTCAATAATATATTTATCTAAATTATAATCAGCTGCAATATAACCTAAATTAATTCCAATATCTGCAAATTCTTTTAATTGATCAAAATTTGAAGTTAAAAGTAATATGTCTTTTAATTGAAACATTTCTCTTCTAATTACTCTAACAACATTATCAAAATTCATATCATTTAATAAAATCAATTTGAAAAAATCCTTGTATTCAATATCATTTTTCTTTATCATGAATTCTTTTTTTGTTGCTATTACATCATCATCAAAATCATCTTCTAATTCTGAAAAACTAAGTTTTCCTTCATAAACTAAATCTCTATCATAAAGAAATTTAGGTAAAATAACCATTTTTATTTTCTTTAATTGTTCTTCTTGATTTTGTAATTTTGCAATTCTTGAAATTATATTTTTATCTTCTAAAATATTATCCATTAATATTTTCTTTAAAATAGGTTGATTTACGTCTGCATGTTTTGTTGGTTCAACCTTAATTAAACCTTTAATTTTTTTATCATCTTTTTGATTCAAGCTTGAAAAATCAAAATATTCATATTTTTTATCGTTCATCATATTCACCTATTTGTCTTCTTGACAATCATCTTTAGGTTCTTCATATATTAAAATCTTTACTTTTGCTACTTTTATGATTTTGTCTTCTATTTTCATTCCATTTTCAAAAACTTCTACAATCTTACTATCGTCTTCTTTATTATTTGTTTTCTCTGAAAATAAAGCTTCATGACATCTATAATCATATTTTTCATTTATTGGATCAAAAAATGATACACCATTATTTTTTAAAATATCTAAAAACATATTTTTTATCATAAAAACTCCTTCTTTTAAAGGATCATCATCTTTTGAAGATTTTAATGCTAAATCAAACATATTAATAATATTTGAAAATTGAGCAATTAAATCTTGATTTGCAAATTTTCTAATTGTTTGTATTTCATTTTTCATTCTTTTTTGATAATTATCAAATTCTGCTGCGATTCTTTTTATATCGTATTTTAATTCTTCATTTTGTTCATTTAGTTTGTTTATTTTTAGATTAAATTCTTCTACTTCTTTTTCGTATTGATTTTTTGAAATGAAATCTTTATCATTTTTTTGATTGTGTTGATTATTTTGGTTATGTTTTTCTTTTGTTGATTTAAAGTAGTTTGGTTTTTTACTTTCGTTTAATTTTGATTCTATATTTTTTTCTAAATCATTGTTTAAATTATTAACTAAACCTTCTTGATTGTTTTCTTCAATATCTTTATTTGAATTATTATATTTATTTTCGTTCTCCATTTTACATCGTTGACTTTAAATCAACAAAATGTAGTATTATCATATATATAAATATTGTGATTTTTTGAATTATTATTAAGATAATTAGAAGAAAATATAAAACTAATAATATAAAATAATAACAAATATAATAATAAACATAATAATAAAATAAATAAAATAAATAATAATAATAAATATAATAATAAATATAATAATAAATATAATAATATAATAGAAGAATAGAAGAACAAGAGAACAAGAGAACAAGAGAATAGAAAAAAAATCTAATATATTAAAAATCTTAAATGAAATAATAAAATAATAAATAAAAAGAATAAAATAAAAAAAATAAAAAAAGAATTAAAAAGAGTTAAAAAAGAATAAAATAAAAAAAATCTAATTATTCTTATAATATAATCTATACAAAACCCTATATAACATAAACAAAAATACAGCCATAGAAATAATAATAGTATAAACTACATAAGGATAAGCAAAATCAAAAGTTAAAACATGTTTTGATAATATTCCAAAATATGCCCAAATAAAAACTAACAAATAAAAGACATCTTTATTTTTACATCCTACAAATGATCCTAATATTAAACCTACCAATAAAACAATCATTGTCCATATCATATTTGAAAAAATCACATTGTTAAAATTTAAGCTAACTAGTAATGTAGTAATATTTGCAATTGTTGCTACACTAATCCATCCAAAATAAATACTAAAAGGTGCTTTTTCAATTAACAATTCTTTTAATGTATGTTTTTTACCTAATTTAATACTTATTTCTTTATTTATTGAAAATAATGTAACTAAGAGTGTTGTAATTAATAAAGATGATAACAATAACATTTCATAATGCCATGCAAATATCCATGCAAAATTCAATAGATTTGTATAAATAAATAATTTTAAAATCCTTTCATTTTTATAAGATTTAGAAAATTGATATATTACAAATATTGCAAGTAATAAATAAATTACTCCCCATATAGAAAAAGTAAATCCTATTGGAGCAAATAGATTAGAATATTTATCAGAAATTTGACCTGTTGTTTGTGAATTAATAGGTAAATAATTAGCTAAAAAATTAATTATTATAACTGCAAGAAAACTTACTAAAACTCCAATTTTAACAATATTAATTTCTTTTTCTTTCTTTGTTTTTGTTTTTTTTATTCTAATAATATCTTCTTTTAATTTCATTGTTAAATCTTCATTTTGTTTTTCCTGTTTTTGTTTTTTTTGTTGTTTTTGTTTTTCCTGTTTCTCATTAATTAAAATTGATTCCTTTTTTTTTGAATCATTTTTAACCTTTATTTGCTTGTTGATATTATCTATATTACTCTTTTTTTTATCCTTGAGATTATCTTTTTTTTTATCAACCATTTTAATCATAATTTTATAGATTCTCTAATATTTAAATTTGTCTCTATTAATGACAACATCTTTAATATAATATTTCATAAAATATAAACAAACATATTTAAAAAAAATAAAAAAAAACATATAAATCAAAAGATTTAAAATCTATTAAAATATCAACAACCTATGGAAATTGAACTTGATCTAAATAAATCTTTAGAAGAAAACGCAAACATTTATTTTGATAAATCTAAAAACTTAAAAAACAAAATAATTGGAGCAAAAAATTTCCTTGAAACAAGTCAAAAAAAGATAAAAAAATATGAAAAAGAAGTAAAAACAAAATATCTTAATTACAATAAACAATGGTTTGAGAAATTTAGATACACAATTTCAGAAAATGGATTTCTTTTTATAGGAGGTAAAGATGCAACATCTAACGAAATTATTATAAAAAAACATGTATTAGAAAATGAAATTGTATTACATTCAAGTACTCCTGGATCACCATTCTTTGTTTTAAATCAAGATTTTGATACATTCATTAAAACAAACACAAAAGACTTAGAAAATTGTGCAAACGTTTTATTTAATTATTCAAAAGCTTTTGATATGGATATATTCTCAGGTGAAGTTTTCTATGTTAAAAAAGAACAAGTAACCAAAGAAGCAATGTCTGGAGAATACATGTCTAAAGGTTCTTTTATGGTATATGGAAATAAAAATACAATAAAAACACAACTTGGTTTCTTTTTAAATATCCTATTGATTGATGATAACTTTTGGGAAATTTTCGAAAAAAATCAAACAAGTGAATTTGTAAAAAAAATAATTGAAATCTTTAAAATAAAAAAAATTGAAGGAAAATATTACAAAATCTTTTCAACATCATTTAATACAAATGATAAACAAATAAAAACATTTTATATTAATTCAGGAAGTAAAAAAAAGAGTGAAGTTTCAAATTTATTAATGAAAAAATTTAATTTATTTTCAAATCAAGATATTATTTCAAATCTTCCCAATGGTAATTTTAGCATAAAAGATATGAATTAACTAAAAATACAAAATAAAATATAAAACAAAATATAAAACAAAATATAAACAAAATATAAAAAGTACTATATTCACATTAAGAATATTTATAAATCAGAAAAAGATTTTACAGATGTGATAATTTATGTCAATTTATCGTAGTGATATTGAAGAATTGGTAAACAAATCAAATAAAATTGGAATTCTACTTCACGATAATCCAGACCCTGATGCTATTGCAAGTGGATGGGCAATGTATAAAATGATAAAAATAATATCACCAGAAAAAGATTGTCAAATTCTTTATAGAGGAGATATTTCACATTTTTCTAATAAATTAATGATAAAACTTTTAAATCCTCCTATTCAAAAATTAGGAAATGGAGATTTAGAAAAAGTAAAACAATATATGAAAGATTTAGATACTTTAATATTAGTTGATTTTGCTAAATTTGGAAAAAACGCTCAATATCCAATAGAATATAAAAAAAATATAAAAGCAATCTTTGATCATCACGAAGTAACTTTAGAAGATTTAGATTCTGATTTACTTGAAATAAGAAAAATTGGATCTTGTGCTACTATTATGATAAAATTACTTGAAGATTTTGAAATAAATTTACAAGATAAATCAGAAAAAAATTTAACAACAGCTTTAGCTTATGGTATTTGGAGTGATACACATTTCTTTAAAGAAAATGATTCTTATAAAGAAGATATTGATGCATTCAATAGTATTTTTAAAAATATAGATTTTAATATCTTAAATCAATTAATAAATCCATTGTTAAATAAAGAAAGAATGGAAGCTTTGAAATCTGCATTAAATAATTCATATGAAAATAAAGGTATTGGAATTTATAATGTTGGATTAATAAATGATAAAACTCTTTTTGGAATCATAGGAGATACAATGTTAAATCAAGTAGGAACAAGAGGAGTAATTATTTTTGGTCTATACAATACACCTGATGAAAAATATTACAAATTAGTTGCGTCATCAAGAACTCAAGATAATACATTAAACGCAACTGAATTACTTGAAAACACAATTTGTCAAACAGCAGAAGGATTTAGTTTTGGTGGAAAAGATCATGCTGCAAGAGCTGAAATAAACATAATTAATAAGGAATTAGTAGATTTAGAAGAATTACAATCTATATTAGATAAATTATTTGTAAAATATAAAGAAAAAATCAACGAATATATATCTAAATAATATATCCAAACAATTTCAAATCACATAATTTCTTTAAAATATATTAAAATCTTTTATTTCTTTAGTTGTTACTCTAAAGTTGCAAAAACTTTATATAGTACTTAATTACACAAATAATATGACAGAAAAATATTTATTCAATCTTCTAAGTAATTATAAACCTGAAGACCAAAATAAAACTAATATTTTTTTTTATGGTTTAACATATGCATTAAAAGAAAGAGAAAAAGACATAACAATGGAATGCATAAAAGAATCAATTCCAACAGGTGCAATTCCATATTTATCACACATTCTAAACAAATATATGAATTTTATTCAAGATAAAAATAACACAAAATTTTGGGAAGCATCAAAAATTCATTCAATGTTAAATCAATATAGAATTGAAGATGCAAAAACTTCAAAAGAAATAGGATACTTAAATATAGATAACTGGGATGATAATAAATTTTCCACAAATCTTTCTAATTATCTTAAAAGAAAATATTTCGCAGATGAATTAGAATTAGAAAGAGTAAAAAATAACTATGGAGAATTTATAAATGACATAAAAGAATCAGATCAAAAAGAAATAAAAATAAAAAATTCAAATTGTGATAAAAAATTAGAAGAAATTGTAGAGATAGAAGATGATGGGTTAACTTATTCATTATTTGGTCAAGATGAATTAGATAAATTATCAAATTATTCTCAAAACCAAAACAATGATACTTCTCAAGATTCAAATAATTTTGAAGATCCTAAAATATTAAAACAAGAAGCACAAAAAAACAAATCTTTAGATTTTTTAAAAATAAATACTAATTCTTTTCCTCCTGAAAGAGTAGTTGAAGAATTAGAACGTAGAAGATTATTTTAATTTT
>JAQUVJ010000023.1:9752-18319 GCA_028693395.1 Candidatus Nanoarchaeia archaeon
ATTATTATTATTATCAAATTAAAACAAATTAAAGAAATAAAAATAAAAAAAAATTAACAAAAAAACACAAAATTATGTAAAAAAATTAATCAAAACCTCTAAATTTAGATAAATTATGAGATTTTTCATCTGTATAATATCCATGAGGTAATAATTTTCTAACAGTACTTTTTTGTTCTTTCCCATCTAAATTACACATAATAATTTCTATATCACTTTGTGAAACTTGAGAAAACTCTAATAAATATTGTAAACACATCCCACAAGGATAAACCGGATCTTTTCCATCATGAATAACTAAAATACTTTTAAAAGAATATTCACCATGAGCTACAGCATTATTTACTGCATTTCTTTCAGCACAATTTCCAAGACCTGAAATAGAATTTTCAACATTACAACCTTCATAGAAATTTCCATTATTGGTTAAAATACAAGCACCAATATTATGATTAGAATTTACACTAAAAGCATAATTCATTGCTTTAATTGCCTTTAATCTCATTATTTCTTTTTCTTCTATAGTTGTTTTATTCATTTTTTCTACCATTTTATATTATTTTATTTTTATCTTTTATATAATTATATTTTTTATCTTTTATATGTTATTATTATATTTTTTATCTTTTATATGTTATTATTATATTTTATATGTTATTATTATCATTACTATTTATTTTTAGTAAAAATAAAACATAAAAGATTTCATTTCATATACTATATATTATTTAATTATAACTATTATATGAGAACTCACCAATTCTCATTTTTTCTATATTAAATAGATCTTTTAGATATAGATAATTATTTTCTTTTACAATATCATTGATAATTAGAAATAATTCTTTTGTTGCCATAACATCAGAACTTGCTCTATGAGCATTATCATTAGTAATTCTTAACTCTTTACAAAGATTTGTTAAAGTATATGCATCAACATTTTTAATAACTCTTCTAGATAATTTTAATGTACAAAGTTTTTTATTTTTTAATGTCAAATTAAAATGTTTTTGTAGATTGTACTCAATAAAATTATAATCAAAAGAAATATTATGACCAATAATAATATAATTCTCTAAAAATTTATACAAATCATAAATTACATCTTGAATTAATGGAGCATCTTTAACCATTTTATCATTGATTCCTGTTAAATTATGAATAAAACTAGGAATATGACACTCAGGATTTACCAAAGTTTCAAATCTATCTACTTCTTTATGATTTTTGTATTTTATAGCACATATTTCAATTATGTTATGATAAAATCTTGATAATCCAGTTGTTTCAATATCCAATACAATATAATCTTTTAATACCATTATTATTTCTCCAGATTTTAATCAATAATATCATTCATAATAATACTATAATAATATAACAATACTGATTATAATTAAACTAATTATAATAAAACTATTATCTAATATATCATTATTAAATCTAATATCATATATTAAAATCTATAAATAAAAATTTATTCTATTATAAAAATGTAATTAATTTATAATTTAATAATTTTTATGTTTTTTAATATATTGTATAATACTTAATAAACAAAAAATAACAAATAAAAATATATAAAATATATAAGAATAAAATCAATAATTCAAAAACACAACATTTTTAAATAATTTAATTATATATTTAGACATGAATACACTAAATCTAACACAAGAAGAAATTAATAAATTAACTCCCGCAATGCAACAATATGTTTTTTTCAAAAACAAAAATCCAGATTGCCTTATACTTTTTAGAATGGGAGACTTTTACGAAACTTTTTATGATGATGCAATTCAATCTTCTCAAATCTTAGATATTACATTAACATCAAGAGGAACTGGAGAAAAAAAAGCACCACTTGCAGGAATTCCATATCATGCTCTTTCATATTATTTACCAAAATTATTAAATGCAAATATCAAAGTTGCAATCTGTGAACAAGTTGAAGATCCAAAACAAGCAAAAGGACTTGTAAAAAGAGATGTAATTAGAATTTATACACCAGGAACAATAATAGAAAATGATTTATTAAATGCAAATGAAAGTTCTTATATTTTTTGCATTATGCAAAAGGAAGATTTCTATGTGGTTTATGGAGATTTAAGTATAGGAGAAGTTTATTATGCAAAATTTGACGAAACCGATTTATTTAATTTAATAAATAAATATACCCCAAAAGAAATAATTCTATCAGATAGTTTAAAATTAAATAATGAATTAATAGAAAAATTAAACAAAATGAACTCCTATTTGAGTTTCATAGATGACATTTTCTTTGAAAGTTTTCATGGAACAACTTACATAAAAACATTTCATCCAGATATAAATCTAAAAGAAATAAAACAAGATTTTATAGGACCTATTTATGCACTTTTAAATTATGTTCGAAAAAATCATTTCAAAAAAGCAGATTTTATAAAAAAAATAATTGAAATAGAATTTTCAAAATATATGAAATTAGATTATAGCACAATTCAAAATCTAGATTTAATTAATTCAAAGAATTCGCTTTATAACATCTTAAATAATACAAAAACAAAAATGGGTCAAAGATATTTAAAACAAATATTATTAAATCCATTAAAAGAAAAAGAAGAAATAGAAAACAGATTAAATCACGTAGAAAAATACATTCAAAATAAATATGAATTAAATAAAATAAGAGAAATATTTGAGAATCTTAGCGATATCGAAAGATTAAATATGAAAATTTCTTATTCAAATCCAAATCCAAAAGATGTTTTAGCTTTTAAAGATACTATTAAAATTATTTTAGAACTTTCAAAATTCAACGATTTCAATATTATAAAAGAAAACGAAAATGAAATTCAAAAATTGTATCATTTTCTAATAAATGCAATAAAAGACGAAGTTCCAGCAATAATGAGAGATGGAAATGTTATAAGAGATGGATTTTCAAAAGACCTTGATGATTTAAGAAATATAAGAGATAATTCAAAAAGTGTTATATTAGAAATTGAAAAAAAAGAACAACAAAACACAAACATAAAAAATCTTAAAATAAAATACAATAAAGTATTTGGATATTTCTTTGAGATTAGTAAAGGAAATTTAGATAAAACACCAAATCATTTCATAAGAAAACAAACCTTAGTTAATGCTGAAAGATTTGTTACAAAAGAACTTGAAGATTTAGAAGTAAAAATATTATCTGCTCATGAAAAAATAAAAACAATTGAACAGGAATTATTTGAAACAATTATTTTAGAAATAAAAAATCATTATGATTTATTTGAAAAGATTTCAAAACAAATTTCATATATAGATTTAATCACAACTTTTTCTTTTAATGCAAATAAATACAATTATGTAAGAGCTCAAATTGAAGGAAATGAAATAATACTTGAAGAATCAAGACATCCTGTTATAGAAAGACTACAAGACAATTTTATTCATAACGACATACAAATGAAAAATCAAGAGATATTCATTATTACAGGTCCAAACATGTCAGGTAAATCAACATTAATAAGACAAACCGCAATAATTGCACTTATGTCTCAAATTGGTTCTTTTGTTCCTTGTAAAAAAGCTAAATTACCAATATTTGATAATATTTATACAAGAATTGGAGCAAGAGATGATCTTGCAAAAGGAGATAGTACTTTTATGGTAGAAATGAATGAAGTTGCAAATATATTAAGAAATGCAACAAATGATTCACTTGTTATATTAGATGAAATAGGAAGAGGAACAAGCACATTTGATGGTGTTGCACTTGCATGGTCAATTATAGAATATCTTTATAACAGAATAAAATGTAAAACAATGTTTGCAACACATTACCATATATTAAATAAAATGGAAAAAGAATTTGAATATGTAACAAATTATTCAATGTCTGTTATGGAAAATTCAAATGAAGTTATTTTTCTTAGAAAATTAAAAAAAGGAGGTACTGATAAAAGTTACGGAATATATGTAGGACAACTTGCAGGACTTCCACCAATTGTTTTATCAAGAGCAAAAGAAGTATTAGAAAAAATTGAAAATGATGATAATACAATAAAAAAACTAACTGCAGATGAATTAAAACAAATGTCTCTAAATGAGATTTTTAAATAAAATAAAAAACTTAAAAAAAATAATAGATAAACAGAAAAATAAATAATTAATACAAAAAAAATAAAAAGAAATAATTATATGAAAAAATAAAAAGAATAATAAATAAACGATAAAGAAATAATAATAAAACAAAAAAACAATAAAAATTAACAATAATAAACGATAAAAATTAACAATAACAAATGATAAAAATGATAATAGAAAATAATATAATATATCTAATATTAATGATCTCTTTATACTTCATAGTAGGATTTATAGGAAATATACTTTCAATTGAAACATCAGAAGAACAAAATTTTTTTTCAAAAAAAATAAAAAAAATAAAAAATATTTCCTTTTATTTATTAATACTTTATTCAATTTATATTATAAGAAATGATATCTTTCATATTTTAATATTAATCTTATTTGTTATAATATTTCACATATTAGTTTTTAATATAAAAATAAACATAACAATTCCAATAACAATAATGACATATTCATTTAGTTTTATTTATAAAGATTATTATGGTATCATTTTTAATTTAATTTTCATAATGTTTTATTATTGTTACACAACATCTTTAAATCTTTTAGATTATGCAAAAAAAAATAAAATAAAACTTGAAACTGATACAAAATTTAAAAGTACTTATTTAAATCTTTTATTTAATAATTTTAATAGATACAAAAGAAATTACATTTTTTTTATTATAACAATTTTACTTTATTTCATATGAATGAAAATATTTCATGAAATATTTTATAATAAATAATATAAAAGTAATTTTAGAATTATATTTATAAAAATTACATTAATCTAAAATCTTAAATTATTCTAAATATATTATTATATTAATCATTATGTATTAATATTTTTATTAATCATATATATTAATTATTTTTCATTTTTTTATTTGTCAAATCTAAAAAAATTTTTATATAAGTTACAATAAAAAAAAACATGAATAACAAAACTATATTAAAAAACATAGTAATATTAATATTATTGACAATTTTAGTTTTTGAATATTTTCCAAAAATTAAAGAAATAACACTAAATAAAGAAAAAAATTCTACACAAATAAATGTAATAAATAACCAAGAAATTCCAATCATAAATAATCAAATATTTTACGATGAAAACAAATTATTTTTTATGTATCAAGTATACAATGAAAATTGCAAAGGATATTGTTTTAGAATAAAAATATACAATGATGGATATATTATACTTTATAGCAATGAAACAAAAAAAGATATTGACACAAATATAAGTATTGAAGAAATTAAATCTATTGAAACAGAATTAATGAAAAATAACATTTTAAATCCAGAATATGATTCAAATAAATTTTGTTCATCAAATAATGGTGGATATGTTATATATTTTAATAATGGAAATAATTCAAGAACAATAAGTAATATTGATTGTAATCAAAAACACTTACCAACAATAGTTGAAAACAAAATTATTGATATATTTGAGAAGAATAATTTAAAAATATAATAAAGATTAAAATAGATCAAAGAAATCTTAAAATACAAAAAAATATTAAAAAATATAAAAAATAATAAGAAATAATAAGAAAAATAATATCAAAATTAATTTTTTAAAAAAAATAAAAAACAAATAATAATATACATTAAGATAAAAATAATATATTATTTTAAAAATAGTGAAGTAATATCATAATGATTAATTCCTTGCTCAAATAATTTTGATTCTAAATTTTTTATATCTAAAATATTATTACAAAAAATTATGTTTTGAGACCCTGGAGATATTTCTTGATTTGAACTTATTAAAGATTTTGCAGAGTTTACTAAGAAATCATATGTTTTTAAAACACTTCCATCTCTTTTAAACATATATTTTTCTCCATTATCTATAAATAAAAATCTATCAGGAACAAAAAAAGAATTATATCCAAATATATCTTTTAAAATAGAAAAATCATAATCTTTAAGATTACTAAATCTATTATTTATTATGAAAACTTCATTTGAAGTATTTCTCTTATTGAATTTAAACGGATTTGAGTAAAATATTTTTTTATCGTTAACAACATTAAATTCACTTATAACAGCATTATAATGACATGGTTTAATTCTTGTAGAAAAACCATTCTTACTTTGCATTTTAAATTTAGTATTTACAACAACTATTTCTGCTTTTTCACCTTCATAAAAAAAATGACCTATTGCAGTTCTAAAATCTTTATAAGACACTTTTTCCAAAATCACATTTCTAACAATCCTACTTTCTAAAACAGTATTTATCTTAGAGTCTAAATGTGGATAATATAATTTTCCTTTAAACAAATCAATTTCATCTATAGTAATAATTTGTCCTGGAGATATCTCAAAATCAGAGAAAAATTGAGGAAATATTATCATTTCTTCATTACCATTATATGCAGCTCCAAATCTTCTTCCTTCATATTTTATCATTGAATCAATTACATAACTATTTTCATAATCATTAATATCAAAGACATTATCAATTGAAAAATTCCTAGATAAATTTCCTGTTACCATTCAAACACACAACAATTATTGGATATTTATTATAAAAACCTTTGCATTTTTATTTCTTTTAAATAATAATAATAATAATAATAATAATAATAGTATAAACATAAAAAAAATTTAAAGAAGAATAAATAAGAAAAAAGATAAAAAAAACAAAAGAAACAAAAGAAACAAATTAAACTTTCTTTATTTTTTTTAAATCTTTTAATTTAACAAATCCTTGATTAAATTTATACTTATATCTCTTTTCTAAATTTTCAAAAACCTCACTTTTTGAATTACCTAATCCTTTTTCATCAACCAAGATAAAATCAAAATCATATTCTTTTAAAATCTTATCTAATAAATCATAATTCAAACTTTCTAAACTTATTTTTGAAATTACAGGACCCAATATTACTTTATTTTTTAAAACCATTTTATTCATTTCACTACAATAATGGTTTCCACCTAATACAAAAACTTTAAAGAAAGGATTATATTTTGATTCAAAGAAATTATCATTAACATTTGAAAAATCGAATTTAGAAAAATCAGTATTTAATAAAATATCTTTTTCATTAAAAAAATTCTCTCTTTGTTCTTCCACATATTCAACAAATTTATCATAAGTTTTAATTGCAAATAAAAAATTTTCAACATAAAATTTTATTCTAAAAGGATCTTTCCATTCATTTATCGTAGATCCTATTTCATAAAATATAATTTTATTTGGACTCTTTGGTCCATGATGTGTTGCTTCAAAAACTATATCAGTTTCAAAACTCTCACTTTTTTGAATCAATTTCTCAGATATATTTAACAATTCAGATTTGTAAACCATTTCTTCTATTTTCTTATCTTTAAAATTTAAATCTGATTTAAAATAATTATAATTCATTGATAAAAACAACCAATTCATCAAATAAAAATCAAATCCTCCAAAGAAATCAACAAAAGATGCCATCTTTGGTTTACTTGAAAAATTACCAATAGTATGAACTGACATCGTTTTTTCATTAGATTCTGATCTATGTGTACAGAAAAAAATATTAATTAAATCGTTTTTTTCTTGAATAAATTCATGTAAAGATTTATTTGTAATTATTATATTTAATTTATATTGATACATAAATTCATCACATAACAAAAACTCATCATCTTTTAATCTTAGAAATAAAGACATATTTTTATTTATATTTATTTTAAATTTATTTGATAAATATTTTAAAGCTTCAACAGAGACTTCATTTTGAATTGAGAACACTAAGTTTAATTCCATATTTTATAATTTATTATCTTTTATATAAAATTATTCTTTCAAAAAATTAAAAACAAAATGTTTTAATAAATAATCACAACTTTTAATCATAATATTGTTAATATATTTTAAACAATAATCAAATATATTAATCGATAGAACATAAAAATTAAAACACATTAATTAAAATTTTATAAAAAATAAAAAACAAAAATATAAAAAATATAAAAAATATAAAAAATAAAAAATAAAAAAATAAAAAAAATAAAAATTAAATATTTAAATAGAAAAGACAAAAAATAAAAAAAAAGAAAATAAAAAAGAAAAAATAAAAAAATATAAAATATAAAAAAATATAAAATATAAAAAAATTATATTTAAAAAAATAAGAATAAAATAAACTATCGTAATGTAATAAATATATACGATTAAATATTTTAATCACCATTATTTTTCAATAGATATAAATATCTTAAAAAACACTAACGATTAATACTTTTAATCTTTATCATTGATTTTTCATTTTTCTTAATGTGCTTTTTTATTAATTAATGATTAAATATTTTAATCACTAATAATTTATATTAAAAATTATCTATAATCTTTTTTCTCTATAAAAAATATAAAAAATAAAATCAAATATTATCCCGACAACTATAAAATACCCCTAAAAATACCCGAGTAACCATACATTTGTTATGAAGAACCTAATTTC
>JAQUVJ010000039.1 GCA_028693395.1 Candidatus Nanoarchaeia archaeon
AGCGGACAATGTCATAGGGGGAGAGCCGATGGTAAGAAAGGCCTGAAGGGGTCACCAACATGGAGCGATCGTCCAGACGGATCGACACATTCCCCCAGGTGCCTTGGACCAGGTTTTCCTCAATAAGGGTTTGGCCTGTCCGTATGACCGCCTCACGTTTTTCCATCTCCTCTTCCGAGATATCGCGCCCCAGGTCTTCCTTAGTCTGCGATATGACTTCTTCATCGTGGTTGCCATAAAACTTTTTATAAACAAAAGAATAGAGCCGGGCGATCAGGGGGTTCACCGGTTTCATACCACCTAAAAGCGTGCCTTCGACAAGGGCCAGGCAGGATTTTTCAAGCACCAATGTCGCGGCGATGGCGCGCTCAGGGGATGCACCCACCGAAAGCGCGTAGGCGTCATCTTTGACAATACAGGCATTGCCCTTTTTTAAAGCCCTAATGATCCTTCCCGACCGGTCTTCTTTTGCCAGCACAATGCGCGTGCCGATGATCTGGGCCGCGTCGTCAATGGGGGGCCGGAAGGAGCGAAGATTTCGGATCGATGAGGCCGCCTCCACATAGCTTGGGCTTGAACGGATGACCACATGGATGTCGGGGCGGGCGGCAAAAATACCCGCAAAAAGCAAGTTTTGCGCTTTCAATTTGCAAAAACTAAGCATTTCGGGCTCCCCTTCTCCCAAAACGTATCCGTATTGGCCCTCTTCTTGCCTCCAAGCAATGGCCACGCGCGACGGCGCGATGGACTCATGGCGCAAAGCATCTAAGATCTGATTGACTAATGTATTCATAGGATCATCATACCGAAAAATGATTGATATTTTTGTGTCTTGACAAACGGGCTGTACTATGTGATATAGTACACACAAAACACACGGACGGAGGGAGCACGATGGTCTATCCCGAAATTAACCTTCAAAGCGGATTCCCGCTCTACCAACAGTTGAAGCGATCCTTCCATCGGATGGCCGCACTCGGCATCATCAAGGCACACGAACAGCTCCCCCCTGTCCGGCAGCTGGCAACAGAACTTGGAATTAACCCCAACACCGTCCAAAAAGCCTACCGTGAACTCGAACAGGAAGGTCTGATCTACGCCGTGACGGGAAAGGGCAATTTTTTGTCCGATCAAAAAGACGGACTTGCGACCGAAAAGGAAGAGATCTTGCGCAATTTTAATCAGGCGCGTCAGGTCGCTTGGACTAAGGGCATTTCAAAAGAAACGCTGCACGTGTGGCTTGATGAATGTCTGGATGAAGAATGAGAAGGCGGATATGAACATGACGAACAATACTGAACTTGCTTGGGAGGATGTGGTCCTCAAAGCTCAGGGGCTCCATAAACACTTTGGTCCCGTGAAGGCGCTTGACGGGGTGTCCTGTCAGATTAGCGGGGCATCCATTTTCGGCTTGATCGGTTCGAACGGCGCGGGCAAATCGACCTTTTTACGGATCGCCGCGGGCGTCTACCGCCCCACCTCAGGCGACATGCTGTACCGGGGTCAGACGATTTATGAAAACATTTCGGCCAAACAGCAGATCCAGTTTGTCTCCGACGACCCTTATTTGCACTTTGACAACGTGAAAAAGATGACGAGAATTCATCGCGCCATCTACCTCGACTGGGATCAGGATCTTTACCAAGAGTTGCTCCTGATCTTCCCTCTTGGGGAAGAAGACCGCTTAGATCGCATGTCGCGCGGCATGAGGCGGCAGGCGGCGGTACTCTTGGCGGTGGCCTCGAATCCAAAACTCCTCCTCATGGATGAAGCCTTCGACGGCCTTGATCCTGTCATGCGCCAAAACTTGAAGCGCGTCCTCGCGCGTCAGGTGGTGGATCGGCAGATGACGGTGCTTATTGCCTCACAGAATCTACGGGAGTTGGAGGATTTTTGTGACCACGTCGGCCTCCTCCATGAAGGCGGTCTCCTGTTCGTTGAAGAACTCGATAAACTCCGCCTGAGCATCGTCAAGGTACAGGCGGCATTTACGGAACCCGTAAAGGAAGCAACGCTCGAAGAAACGGGGGTCGAGCTCCTTCAATTCAAAACAAAAGGCTCCGTGATTGAGGTATTGGCTCGAGGATCCGAAGAGGAGATCCGTGAAAAAATCGAACGTTTAAACCCCCTCCTGCTTGACATCCTCCCCCTCTCATTGGAGGAAGTGTTTATCTATGAACTCAGTTTAAAATCCTACGCCATAAGCGAACTTTTAAGATAAGGAAGGACGGTCCAAAATGGAAAAAACAACAAGACCACTTCCTAAGCTGGGATGGGCGTATAAACATGCGATGGCACGCACACGCTCTCTTGTTTCGCTGTTTCTATTTCTCTTTTTGCTGGTGATGCCCATCGCACTTTTAATTATCGGGAAAGACAACTATCTTGCGAACACCGCCCCCAACCCTTTTAGCTCCGCGGACTATGGCCCACACTTGAATGAGGTGCTGTTGCCGTTGCACGCCATCTTGGGACTTTTATCCGCCGTCTACGTCTACTTTCTAGGGGGCACCCATTTCAACTATCTGTACCGGCGAAATGTGATCGACCGTGAAGAGAGCTTGCCCTTCAGCCGAGACACGCAGTTTTGGGGCAGAACGTTGGCCCACTTTTCAGAACTTTTCATCGTGTTCTTTGTGAACGCCCTTCTCACGGGCGTGATCCTCTCCTATTGGGGCTTTGGGCACGATTTTGCGGCCTACCTGCCTCTTTATTTAAGCCTCTTCCTCTCAACCCTTGAATTGACGGGATTCAGCCTTGTCCTGTTCAGCCTCTCAGGCACACTTTTTGACGCCATCCTGTTGAATCTCGCCATTCAGGGCACATGGATCGTCTCCGTCCTCCAAATCCTGGACCTTACCGAGCGCTTGCATGACACGCCCTCAGATCTTATTTGGTTTTTGGCTCCGGCATCTCGCTTTTTCAGCGCGATCGTATGGCCTCATAGCGTCCTGCAGACGGTTGCCATGATTGTTTTTTGGACGGTATCGGCCTGGCTTTGTTTTCGAAAAAGACCGGCCGAATACGCGGCGGTACGAAGCGGCCAGCTCTCCTGGTACCCCTGGCTCCAGCCTCTGTTTTCAATGTTTTCGGGCTTAAGTTTAGGTCAGTTCATCTCTTTGCTCTTTGACCCGAACGTTGCCTACCTCTCGCCCTTACGTTCTCCCGTCTTCTATATCGGGTATTTCATCGGTCTCGTGCTCGGCCAATGGTTGTCTTCTGCCGTGATGGGCAAGCCCATCCGAAAAGAATTTTTTCGAAAAGAACTCCCTTTAAGTCTTTTGGGGATTGTGTTTTTTATCGTCATCGCGGGGCTTGCGCGACTGTTCATCCCGCGGGCTTATTAAATGAAAGGGGATTCTTCGATGACTTCGCAGCATGAAAAAATGAATCACCGCATCTCCTATCTCGTATGGCGCCGCCCGATCGCGCTGTGGCTTGTACCTTTGATTTACTTGTTCATCGTGACGACACTGCCGCTCTTACCTTCACGTGGCATCGGACTATTCTTTGGCGTCTCGTCTTTTAGCTTTGTGCTTTACGGCATGAGTTTTGTCATTGCGCAGCATTTTTTCAGTTTCATCCACCATTTAAAGCGCTGTGACTATTATTTCGCCTTGCCCGTCTCCCGGAGCCGTCTCTTCTTCTCGCTCAACCTCGGGGCTTTCACCTATCTTCTCGGCCCAACTTTGACGATCATGGGTCTCAACACGGTGATCCGTCTGATTATCGCGCCGTCCTCTACAGGCCCGCTCGCCTTCTGGGGCGAATTGTTAGGCTTTCTCCCCCAGTTTATCTACTTCTTTTTGCTACTTGAAGTCTCCTACCTGTTGACCGACAAATCATCGACGGCGATCA
>JAQUVJ010000040.1 GCA_028693395.1 Candidatus Nanoarchaeia archaeon
AATATTCGAAACATCCACACTCTTTGTATTCGCTCTTATATGGTGATTTTAGTGCCATCCAGCCAGTTGCTCCAATAATATCGCCTGCTCCATGCAAAAATCTATTGTCAATCATTATTCCTGCACCAATACCCGAGCCTACGGCAATGAAAACTGCGCTATGGCACCCTTTGGCTGCTCCTTTCCATAGTTCGCCATATAGGTAGCACGAACGGTCAGATTCAATAAAAATATCGATGGACGTATCATAAACACATTTTCTTAAAACTCTTAATAAAGGGAATGATTCCCACCCCGGAATGTTTGGTGCCCACGCATCTCCGGTTTTAGAGTTAACAATGCCGGGCACGCAAACGCCAATACTATCTATTGAGATTTTCTTTCTTCTTGCCATGGTTAGTAAACCATCTAATATAGTGGTTATTAAAACCCCAACTTCTCTCCCTTTGCGCTTGTTGAGCAATCTTTTTCTGAAAGAGAACATTTCCCCATCGGGCGAAAAGATGGCAGCAGAAATCTTTGTGGCACCTACATCTATTGCTATTACTGACATTTTTTTTAATTGTTAAGTAATCCGTTTAAATAAATTTGGTTGTATCTCAGCATATATAAAGTGTGTTTGTTTTAGCAAACATTAGTGTGTATTTGCGGTGAGTATTTAAACACACTCTATTAATCTACTTTGGAGAAATTTCCCAAGCAATCACCCTATTAGGAGCAATTGAGGTCTTTAATTCCAGAACATCTCCATTGCTTTTTTGAGTTTTAACCTCGTTTTCAATTATACTCCTTATTGAGAAATCACCGCTTTTATCAACATCTAGATTAATTGTTATTTCTTCATCCTCGTCGCTATGGTTTATTATATAGATGATAGAACTGTGATTATTTCTTTGCAATCTTACTTCCACTTGTTTTGACGATCTTCCATCAAGCGTTGTTGTGAAAGGTCTATCAATACTTGCCCATTTCAAAAGGTTGACAAAAAACTTATCGTTTATAGTATCTACCTCAGAAAAGTTACCCATGCCAAGGTAAGAGCCTGCCAGCATTGCCTCGCCCTTTCCAAAAGTGGTGTTTACCAATGCAGGACTGCCATCGGATGTAGTTGCCAAAACGTCAATTTTATGACCTGCTAAAGGAGTAAGTGATTGTTCAAACAAGGAACCTTTTAGTTTGTCTCCCACATTTAATCCTTCAAGAACAGGATGCACATTATCAGTTAAAGTAAGACTTATATTTTCTCCCATTCGCACTTCATTTTCACGAACACCAAACACTTCGTGTAATCCGAGTCCCGGTATAATCTCAGAAGCATAGCCACTTTCATCGTTCCAGGCCAAACGGGCTTCAGCCAAAACATATCCGCCATTTTCTACAAACTCGTGTAAACCTTCAGCTGCCTCACGTGTAAACATTACCGGATAAGGAACAATTAGCAGTTTGTATTGTGATAATTCATTCTTTTCAACATGTTCTCTGTGAATAAAATCAACCGGAATGTTATGATTAGAAAAGGATTGGAAGTAACCAATAAGGGAATTTGTAAGAGCACCCGGGTAGTCGCGACGTTGCATTCCACCCGTCATTTGGCTTAGCGGGTTATAAACTATGCCAATTTGCGCTTTTTCAGGTGTTGATGTTAAGAAAAGTGATTGATTCCGGTCTACTATCTCCGCTATTTCACCCGCTTTGATAGCTCTGTCTGTAAGAGATCCATCAAGGTTAATCAAACCATAGCCATCTGCTTCATAGCCGGATGACATAGGATAATAAGCATATATGTTTACACCTTTTGCTCCTTTTGCAATAGCAGACCACGCCCATATGCGATGATCATCAGCCGTTACAGGATCGCTTATTAAAAGAGAAATAGTTCCTTTTCCTGCCTGTAACTCACCAACATACCATCCACCTTTTTCGCGGTTGGCACTTCTGGTAAAATCCATAACTGTTTGCAGAGTAGTTACAGACCATGCTCTGTCGGGATGATTATGCTTGGGATATATCGACACTCCATAATAATCTAAAGGCTTTGCCATTAGAAAGTCATCTGTTGCACCATAACCATTGTGGGGTGATTGGAAGAGTGAAGCACCTACGGCATGTGCCGTAATAAGGTGATTGGGATCTGCCTTACGTATGGCATTGTATCGATTTTGCATATCTGACTGCAGCTTTTCATAAATAAAAGTTTTCCAGTCAATAAAATCTGTATAACTGAGGATGGTGCTAAAACGTGGAGGATCAACCAAATTCCATTCAGTAAAGTTGCGATGCCAGGCTTGGTTTAAGTTTTCTATTGATCCGTATTTATCCATTAACCAGTTACGGAATTTATCTTTTGTTCCCGGACAATAGCAGAATTGTACATTGGCAACATAGTCAATCGCAGACCAGTTTATAATGTGTGGTTCACTCCAGAGGTCCCATCCAAAGAAATTAGGATAAGAAACGGCCACTTTTGCAATTTCGGTATAAAAATCAAGCACTTCTTCTCCATAATCACTGTTATCGGTACAAGCACCGGGAGCAGATTGTGGAAGCACTTTGTTTCCACTCTGGGTTTCGTAAAGTGCGTGAGGAAACTCCTGAGCAACCCAATCCGGTGCCGAGTCCACATACACCTGAATTATTACACGCAAACCCACCTCATCAGCTAAACGCATCAAAAGGCGAAGGTTGTCAAAGTTGTACTTTCCACGTTCAGGCTCACAGGTTGACCATTCCACCCAAGTACGAACTGTATTAAACCCCAATTCCTTTATTTGCAAGAGATCAGCGCGCCATTCTTTTTCGGAGTTTTCAGTTATTTTTGAGAGCATGGGAGCTCGAGCTTTCCCCCCGCTATACCATACTGAAAATGGAAAATATTCTTTCATTTTCAGATCAGAAGCTTCTTGGCTGCTCAAAAATTCTGAGAAAGAGACAAATAAAAGAACAATTAAAAATAATTTCAGTTTCAAAGTTTTCATAATCACATAAATTTATACGTTTTTTATATCAATTCAGAGGAAATCCTTGTTGAGCCTCTATTTATTGCTATTGCCAGCATAATATTTTAATTGATTCATCAAATTTATCAAATTATATAGATGCATAAGATATAAATACAAAGTGATTTTTTTTAATAAACATTAATTTTTGTAATACAATAATATTATTATACGACAGGTTTGCATATATGGTTAATTTACATGTTGATAGTGGTATAAGTATTTTTAACGTGCGTTGCAAACCGATTGGTTAATAAGAATATTTAATAAGTGTATGAATGGTTTGTTATTAAATGTATTTAAATGATTTTGTGTGATTAACAATGAATTGTCTGCTTTTATACAACTTAAGAATGTGCATCTTCATCCGGAAATATATATAAAGTGAGTGTATGAAAAGGAGCTGTACGTGATCTATACTTCTCATTTTATATGAATCTATCTATCACCTGGCATTGCGTATTGTATTCTCACAAAAATAAGTCTACCTCGTTTTCCAAACGAACATCAAGTGTAATAACTCAAAAGTTAAAATCTTATGTCCTTCAGAGCTATAAGTAGTCAAGTCAACTTATTTCATTACAAACTCTTAGAGAAATAGAAAAGAGCATAAAAAAAGCACCTCTCTTTTCGAAAGGTGCTTTTATAAAATCTAATTGCTTCGTAATTGAATGTTACCAGTTCCTACTTGCCAGGATTTCTTCTCCCCGCTCGGTTAGAATCTCTTACGTCTTGACGTAAATCATACCATTTATCGGCTCTTTCTTTACCGATAATTTTTTCGAGCTCAGCATAGTGTTCTTCCATCTGTTTTTCTCTCATTTCTCGGAATTCTCTCCGGCGTGT
>JAQUVJ010000002.1:0-63753 GCA_028693395.1 Candidatus Nanoarchaeia archaeon
CCATTTTTATCCATATCAATAAATTCAATAATATGCAAAGTAGTTTTCATTTTGAATCCTTTTTATTAATAAAATCTTTTCCACAAACTGTACAGTGAGCAATTTTATTATTAATAATAACATTATACTCATTAAACAGTCTGTTACCATCACCATATATCTTATCTTGACCTTCATGTTTGCAACTACACTTAGCAACAAAACTATTCTGTGTCATAAAGCATCATCTCCTCATCTATCTTAATTAGATACTTATTATATCATAGAACCATAGATAAAGCAATACCTTTTAAAATTCCAATACAAAAAAAATCTTATGGATTGATCCATAAGATTTTTAGCTATCTTTTAATAATATTATTTCTTCATTACATCCAGTCCTTTAACAATATTATCATCTTCCATATAAAAAATATCATGATTATTAATAGACGTAATTCTATTTACATTTGATAAAATTTGGCCCAATCTTTCGTCTGGTCTACTTTCCCAAAAAACTTTAAGTGCTTCTAAAATTACTGGTATTCTATTAGGATCTCTCATTTATAAAATCACCCTTTTAATTTAAATTAAAATATTCATTAAATTCTTTCGGTGTATAAACTTTAAATTCCATTAAATTCGAATCGGGATCAACAAATGCAATATAACATTCTCGATTTTCAATACAAAAATAACTTCTTCCACTAAAAAAAGTATATACATTCTTTTCAGATGATTCAAACTCAAAATCTTCATAAGAATGGTACGAAATAAATTCTCTAATATCATTAACCATTTTCTTAACATTCTTAACATATAAATAAAAGATTTTTCTAGGTTTTGTAGATCCAACACTGCCACAATTTGTCAATCTAAAACCACACTTTCATTTAAAATTAGATCCAATTAAAAATTATAATTCTTTTTCAATAAGAGATATTAATTTTTTTAAATCATTTATAACTGCGCTTTTATTTCCCCCAATCGAAATGTAACCTTTATATTGATCGGAAATAAGACTTAATTGGATAAATAATGCATCTTCCAAATCACTAATTTCAATTATAGATTTTTTCTTAATTTCAGAATATTTCACTGTACCATTATTTTGATTTTTAGCTTTTTTTAAAATAAGATAAATAGTAGTCAAATTAATATATTTTGATGAAGAATAAATTTCACCTTTTAATTTTTCTTCAATTTCTTTCAATATAGATTTAAGATTACCGACATCATCATAGCTAGCAACCATATTATATCACACCTATCTACATATGTCAATCAACTAATCAAATAATAATTAACAATCCCATCTTTTTGAATTTCTTTACATAGATTAAATTTTAAACACCCATGAACAATATAATAAAGCCAATTTAAAAAAGACATATTACTCTTTTCAAAATACATGCTTTCAACTAATTCAACAACACCATCATCTTGATACGGCTCTATCACTAAAGAATTATCAATGGATTTTAAATATTCCGCATCTTGTTTACTCAAAATAGCACTATCATGTTGAAATTCAATATTTCTTATAAATATATTTTTAATAAGAGAAAATAATCTAAAAATGGCATTAAAAGGTTTCGGATCTATGTATGTATGATGGCAATGAAATAAAGGATAAAATATATACATATTACCAGTATCAATTTCTTCTTTTACTATTATATGATATGACGGATCTTCACAATAACACTCAATTATTTTCATATTATATTGACTATTCATAAAAATTCCTTCTTTCAATTATTCTTATTCAATTATTTAACTTTTTTATAATTCATAATTTAAAATAGTTATTTATCATGACTAATAGTAACAAATTAAAACTATTCTTGAATAATAAGAATAGCTTTATAAAAAAATAAATTTATAAACCATTAATATTTGTATTTATCAATTAAAGAACATGCAGTACGCATCATAACAAACACATCTTCTGAAATTGGTATTGCACCATTACGAAAAGAACTATCAAGAAAATTATAAAGAGCTTCTAAAGATATAAATAATTCATTTTTTTCCAATTCATTTTTTTCAATCAAAAACTGAATTTTAGCATCAAGATCCTCTGTATTTATTTCCTTTTCATCGGCATCATTCCATAAAGTCATTAAACGATAAGCATTGGATATATCCTCATCATCAATTAAATTCTTATTAATTCTATGATCGATGCGAGCTATAACCATTGGCTTATCATCTTTTAAAGCGCAAAGCTCTATGCATTCGATACCTTCACTTCTAAGATCATTCAAAACTATTTGACTTTTAGTATAACTTGACATGCCATTTATATTTTTCTTATCCATTTTCACGCACCTCTTAATTATCTTTTATTCAACAATCTATTATAACACAAGAACAACCAAAAATCAAGGTTGAAAATTAAATCCTTATTAGTTTAATTAAAATAATAACAAATTATAAAAAACTAGGGGTTTAAACCCCTAGTTTTTTTTGTCCAATAATCTTTCTATCTCCCTTATCCCATACAAAAGATTCTTAAAAAAGTTTCCATATTTTTTTCCATATTCTGACATAAGTGTTCCTTTTCCTTTTAATTCACCATGTCCTTTTTCTATTTTATTTGCTTTTTCTTCGAATTTAGATTTAATTCGTTCTAATCTATTATAAAAATCTGAAATAATATTTTTATACTGTTTTAGATGATATAAATAAGATTTTATATAAAATTTTATATCACTATTTGTAAAATTATCAACATCTATATCTAAATATTCTCTTTCGCATTCATCCAACTCTGCTAATAAATTCTTATTTATTTTATGTAAATTATTTTTAATCATATCGCTATGTTCTATACAAAAATTAACTATTTGAAGTTTTGAAGAATCATATCCATTTAAAAATTCCAAACCGTTGTTTATTGTATATGTTAAATTCGGAAATATTGAAGTTTCAAAATCTTTAAAAATAAGTTCTTCATTATCATTTACAATTTCTACTAATTGATTATAACTCTGATTCTGATTACTAAGATTTAAAGAACTAATATATTCATACATTACAACTAGATCTTTAAAATGTATATTAGAATTTTCTATTATATTTCTACCATGTTTAGACATTAATATATTAAATTTTAAATAATTACCATCTTCAGGTTTAAATCGCATAGCACTAATTAATTCTTCTAAATCATTACAAGAATTTTCAAACATTTCATCTCTAATGGATTTATCTTCAAATTCTAATACATTTAAAAATTTAATAGAATCCATAAATGATACAGTCTTGTATAAATCATTAAAAAATTTATGAGATGTTATTTCAAAAGGAATTTTATATACTAATGAATGCTTAATTAAATTACTATTATGAATTAAAAAATTCATAAATTTAATTATATCTAAACTGGATGTAATATTATTGATAACAAAATTATTAATATATCTTATATCTCTATATTTACTATTTTTAAAAACATTTATAAATATTTTTAAATAATCAAAATAATCTGGAATTTTATGACTATTCATAAAATTTTCAATTCTTTTATCATTATCAATAATATCATCTATACATTCTATATATTCATTGTTATAACCAACATATCTATTATATTCTTTAATTAAAGAAGCTATATTTTTTCTATTTTCTATTAGCTCATAAATTCGATTTAAGCTTTTTTTATTCTCCGTTTCATCAATAAAAATGAATAATATTTCAAAATTTTCGGTTTTATTGATAATTTTTTCCATAAAATCTTCGTGAAGTTTTAATATTTCAATAACATCTGGATCATTTACAATTAAATTTTCAATCTCAAATAATGATAATTTTTTTAAATTTTTAATATCATAAACACTCATATAATGTTTAGTGCTATCAGGATATAATTGAAATTTATCAAACATTTTTTTACGTTCATATCTACCTTGTAATGATTTATCTTCTTGACGTTTAAGCCAATTATCAAAAGATTCATTAAATACATTTAATATATATTCCAAACAAGATCCATCCGAATAAACTCTTTTTTCATTCACATATATAATATCTTTAAATTCATTTTGTTCTTTATTAGAATATAATACAAAAGGTTTAGCTAATAGTCTAGCATGAGGTTTAGGATTTTTTAAATCTTCCCCACCATCTTCAATCAAATATGCTATAATTGAACCACCAACTATATCACCTTTAAGAGAAGTATAATATGCACCGCCTTGCATATTTTCAGGATTATAACCAGGTAATGACATACATGATACCCAACGTTGCCCGGAAGATGCCGCCAAAACATCAGCAGGGTGACAACTAATACATATTCTAAATTTTTTTTCAAATATTTGAGAACTTGGCCTTGAACTAAAAACTTTAATAATTTCAGAATCTATATTAAGAGATTTATTATTCAAAAACTTAGATATGCTCATTTTTTGTCCTTTTTCATTGCTAACAAAACCTTCTAAATACTCTTTTACATTTTTTAATTCATATATACCTAATTTAGCACTTTTTAATTGATCGTCTGTAAATTTTTGATAATTTTTTAACATTTTTTGGTATTTATCATTTTCAAAATCTCGTATTATTGTAGAAATTTGATAAAAATTTCCTTCGAATTTATATGGTAAATTTCTTGGATGTTCTAAATTTTTAATATCATATTCTAGATCAAGATATATTCTTCTTTTATCACCAAATAAAGACTTTAATCTTTCTTTAACTAAACTGGATCTTAATTTAGTTAAACGAAGCATTTCTAAAGTTTTATCTTTAGTACCTTGAGCTTTCTCTTTTTCCCAATCTATCGCTGCTAATATCGCATCTAATTCTTTCACGTACATTAATAAAAACCACCTTTAAAAACAGTTCTTTTAATTAATTTTCAAATTTGTATTAAATAAAAAAACAGTCTTAAGAATGTTTTAAATTCAAAAGACTGTTTATATTAGCCATGATATTTATAAAAACTTAGCCGAAAACCACTAGGTCTTTAGCCTAGTGGATGAAGGCTTATCCTACTGTCATAACCTTGGTTTTAAATATATTTTCCAATGATATTTTTTGACACATTACAGATGAAAGTGCAAGAAAGCTCCTCACTTTAGCGGGAGTAGTTCACCTACTCATAATATAACCATAAGCTTTCTATAATTAATCAATAACAATTTTCAGAATATTGCTATCATTTTTCATATCACTAATAACATTATTTCTTATTTCTTTAAACTTGTCACTTATAGTTTTAATTTTATTCACCAATTCTTTAAACTCTTCTTCTTTCAATACTTTATCATGAAAAGAATTATAACTAATTGTTCCTTCCAAATTATTTTGAAATCCTACTATTCTTTTATTATCACCAATAGAATATATCATATCTTTATTTTTTTCATATCTTCTTAAAATTTCATCACTGTAATATATTTATTTTTTTCCGGTTTTGTTATTACTACATCACAGATACTACATACAGGAACATTTTCACATTCTATATTACTATCCGGAAATATTTTTTGAACGCATACAGTTTTCAAAACATCACGTCCTTTACAGAAAGTGGTTTTACATCAACCAGTGAATCTTCAATTTCTTGTTGAACATCAATACAATATACATTCGCACATAATATAAGCCCATGGACTTTATGATCTTCTACAACATACGCAATTGACTGAACAATATACGTTTTTGAATTAATATACACAATTTCACTCACTCTAGGGACAAATGTACAATTCAGTAATGGCTCAATAATCCTCTCATTTTTCAATGTAATAAATTGAATAACAGACGTATTCATTCTTCTATCTCCTTTGCTTTTCGATGTAAAAATTCTTTTGTGATAGGAATATATATTGGAATACTAATAACTTGTCCAACATATATTCCATTTTTACTGATTTTATTATTCATCATAATATCATAAACAATTTTTCCAACATCTATAACATTTCCCATGTCTTTAAGGGTTATGTTATTAACAATATCCCATAATGTATCCCCCACACGTACTTTATAATCTTCAAATTTAATAACCCAATCAAACATTTCTTATATCTCCTTATTCCACAGGGTAACAATACGATAAGCGTTTTTTAAAGCTTCTTTATAACTATTTTTATCAAATATTGTATCTTCACCAACAAATACACAATTTACTTCCATAGAACAAATAATTTTATTATCATCTACAGTTCTTATAAATATTTCCCAACACCCATCTTCTTGAAAGTCTTATCATCAATATATTATTGACTTCTTATATCTTAAAAGTTATATAACACCTTTTTATTTGCAGCATCTATACATTCTTTAATTCTTTCTCCATAATAACTTTGATTTTTTGGGTTAATATCTTTACCAAATAATTCACAATATGGAATATTTTTATTAAATGAAAAATGCCGACATTTATGAGAACAATATTTATCATTATATGACGAAGGTTCAATAAATTCTTCAAATAAAATAGATAATTCTTCATTTTCTTGTATTTCAATATTTTCTGTAGCTTTACAACATTTAAAATATCTTTCACCACATCTATCTTCATCTAATGAAGATAATATTACACCAAAAAGTTTACAATAAGGATTCTTTTCACTATTCATATTCCAATATTTACAACGAATAGAACAATATTTTTCATCCCAAGGTCTAATATATTTTATAATTAATATAGGAATATTCATTTTTATCTTCTTTCTATTTAAAATGCATGATTTCTAAAACGATTGATTTGTACATCCATATCTTGCATAAGATCATATGATTCCATATATTTTTGCATAGCTTCTGGATTATTTCTTGCTGCTATAGCTCCTTTTCTAGTATCATAAAATGCAGGATAATCTTCATAATCAAATGTATCGCACCAGATAATCATATATTTTTTACCTTCTTCAATTCCTCTCTTCGCCCATTCTTTAATATCTTCTCTTGTAGTAGACATATCAATCATTCATTTCAAAAAAAAAGTATCACTCTTTTTCAAGAAGAGGGTTTAAACAATTCTTAAAACTTTCACTTTTTAAAAATTCTAAATTATCACTGCTTAATGACATACTTACCATATGAAGTAGTGCTCTAAATTCCGACAATTTCTTTTCGGATCGACAAATAGCTTCATCATATCCAGCCATTATTGAATTAGCAAACCAACCTCTCATTGTATCCAGATTAACATTTGAATTAAATTTACAAAATTCTTCGGCCCATTTAGCAGCATCAATTTCTCTAATTTCATTAAAAATACGTGTTTTTCTATTTTCTTCTCTTAGTTCAGCTTCCCAACAATCTTGACATATTGTTCTATGAGTTTTTTTACTACTGAAAAAAGTCGTATATTCTTCAGTATAAAATTTTGAGCATGAACTACATTTTAAAATTGTTTTTACTTTCACCGATACAGACATTTCTAATCCCTCAATTCAGTCTATTCCATACGATTTAAACGTGTTGCACTATTTATAATATATTTAGTGTTTTCCATTCCTTTTAAAATATCATATACAAATGACAAGACATGTTCTTCCATTCTTTGATGAGTTACCGATATTAGAAAAGTAGTATAGTTATTACAAAAATCCTCCGAAACAATTTTAATAGTTCCACAATGACCATAAGGATCATAATCTTTATAAAAATCATAAAAGAAAGAATGTATATAATCTTTGTTCACTTCTTTATTGATCATTTCCAATATTTTATCAACATCATCATTATAGTTGTTACAATGAATGTGAATATTCTTTGTTTCAGATATTGTTTTAATCATTTTACATTTTCTTAACCAATTCCCAGTCTATACTTTCATACCCAGCAATAACATCTTTCAATTTATGATGCTCTGTTATATAGAATGTTTTAGGTCGTCTATCCTCTTCATCCGTAAAATCATTAAATTCTCTTTCATTAAACGCCAGACCGCAAGCTGTAAAAAGACCATTATCAATAAGAACTAAAACAGCTTTTTTGTCTTTTCTAACTTCTTCCACAGCAATTTCTTTAGATACCTTTTCAGCATTAAGAGATAACCATTCCTCTTTTATTATATTATTAGGATTGACATAATAGCCCATATTCAAATCCTCCATTTTTTTCAAATATTACTAATTATACACTACAATTCAATTCTTGTCAATAGAAATCATTCCACTTTTTCAAGAGTAATAATCATTCTATATTTTCCACAATTATCAAAACTTAATAACCCTAAAAATGATCTACAAAATTTTTCTATATCAATACCAGTACTTTCCAGTTTAAAAGTAAGTTTATCCCCTTTATCTGAAAATTCAACATTTTAATGATTAATAAGTGATTGACAAAATTTATACATATAAGATAATCTATTATGATAATTACCTTTTACTATTTCCATTTTCGGATGAGCAGTAAAATCTCTAATATTGAAATTTTGATAATGTTCCAATAATACTCCATCTAATTCATCCCGATAATCTTCATGTCTTCTTAGTCCATCACTCACCCATGGAACGCCCTCAAAAGAAAGGAAAAATCTATAATCATACAAATCTTTATAATACGCATCATATATTGAATTAAAAAGATTCAATTCGGAGTCGGATATTTCATAAATATCATTTTCATTTTTATACAATCTATAATAGTAATAAGTAACTACAATATCGGTATCAAAAAAACACAATCTATTGCAAGTTTTCAATGCATGGTCATTCGCTTCTATTTGCAATCTGATTATATTAAAATAATCTTCATCGGTAATATATCTTTCATCATTTACATTTTGTTCTACATATATCCGACCCATTTCTTCGGCCCAAGATGTATGGAATATTTTAGCCAACATTTTTACCAGAGTAGTTTTTCCTGTTGATTCTGTACCAGTAATAAGAATCTTTTTTGCAAAGTGTTTTCTAGCTGACCCGCAAATATAGTCCCAATATTGCAAAGGATTTTTTCTTATTTGTGTAGCTGAAATAGGATATCTTGTCATAGAATAATCAAAATATTTAATATCGTACTCTGGAAAATAAGATTTATAAAATTCAACATCATTCAATTCTCCAGTAAAAATAGTAAATTTAATATCCGTTGTATAAGGAGTACAATAATCATAAATAAAACTATTCAAGCATTTACTCCATTGAGGCCACCCAATGGGATATTCTGGCATATCATTAGGTTCCTTCATAATATGAATTTTTATATTATTAAAACCTTTTAATTCAGTTTTCAGCCAACGCAATCTTGTATCAGCGGAAATATATTTGATATTTGCTTCTTTACATAATCTCATATCTAACTGAATATTGTCGCAAATGATAATATTCAATTGATCACACTGAGAGTATGCATTAAAAATATGAGTAAGATGTCCTCGATGTAAAGGAAAAAATTTTCCGACTAATATACCAACATGAAAATCATTATTGTTCATCATATATTCTCCCTTTTTTTAAAATAGTCCATTCTCTTTTTTCTTTTGAATCTTCCGTCCATTTATAATAGCCATAAAAACTATTAATAAGAAAGCCAAGCCACATAAATACAATCGGAAGTACCCAAGTAACAGAATTTCTATCATTTAATACAACCAGAATCCACATGAAAATAGTTATAATATTTGTAAGAATCCAAAATATCCATTGTTGTGAGTATGCCAACGTCATTAGAATCTGACCAATAATCTGTAATACTTCAGTAGATGAATCCAGAATTGGACCAAGTAATGTTATTCCAGTTATTGCTGTTATACTGGAATATATTGATTCATTTCTTTGCATAATATGAACAAACCAATGATCTACCATAGAAAGAAATATTCCGAATCCAATCAATGCTAGAATAGAAGTAATTGTAATAATAAATATACCTTGTTTTGTCAATTTTCTAGGCTTGATATATATTCTAGAAAATTTATCCATATGATATTTTTTCCATACAACCCAACCAATAAATTGAAATGGCAGAAAAAAGAACCAATTTAAAATCCAATCACCATAATATCCGCTATACCAAGATATTGCTCCATACATAATAGCATTAATTATACCCCAGTAGTAATTAGTAATATTTTCTTTTGCTACTAATACTACACATACTATTCCTGTTATAGCAGCTACGGGTGATATAATCCAATTCAATATAACATCAAAAAATGTATCATAAGGAGTTATATATGAAAAATAAAAAGTGGATCCCATAATAAGAGTAGTAATGAAGCCAACCAATATTTTTTCAAATACATTCCAAGAACTAAAATCCAAAGATTTTTGAATATATTGTATCATTATTTTCATCTTCTTCCATTTTCACTATTTAATATATCCATTATACACTATGTCATTAAATAAGTCAATGGACAATATTAAACTAGCAATTCAAACAATATAAGAATTTTTAGAATATGATTAAAAACTATTCACCACCCGGGCCGACAGTACGAGAATTATCTGATTATTAAAAAACTATTCACCACCCGGGCCAGCTTGGATTTTTATACAGAATATTCAGATAATAAATTACAATCTATTTATGAAAATGATGGCGACGGAAAGACCAAGGTATGGATTGAAACATCGTTGGAGATAGCTCTAGAATGGCTTGTATCACATTATCCGTATCGATAAGGTAGTTCGATATGCTTCACTGGTCAAGAACGATTCTGGGTCATTTTAGAGGTATGCGACTGAAAATTCCATAAAATCATTTCTATCATCCTTATAAAGCTCATGTCGTCGGATATAGCTCTAAAATCAACGCAGAGCTATATCCAGATGAAAGGTAATCTGATACGTCCTAATACAAGAAAATCATTCTACAAGTGTTTTAGAATGGCCCGGGTGGATATATGAAAATAAGAAGAGAGCGGCTTTTAGGGCCGCTCTCTTCATTCATATTAGTTAGTTTATTGAGAAAAGAATGTCAAATCCGAATCCTTTCAACATGTCCAGAATCTTAGTGTTGGCGGGAGCATACCAAGCCTTGTTTTCAGGACTATACTTTCTTATCGGAAGAGTTTTGACATTCTGAAGAGTCTCCCTGTCAAAAGAAAACTCTATTTTCAGATAATTCATGTCATCTTTAGCTGACCGAACAAGAGATACCTTTTTGAATACTTCTTTGACAACAGTCTTTCCATCCTCAACAACCTTTTTGGAAAAATCAATTTCAGCAAAATTCTTTATAATGCTCTTGGGTATCCACTGATCGACTTTGACGGCTTCGACCTCATCCCTGATCGTCTTGACTTGATCTTCGGTAAGAGTTTCAAGAATGACATCCCTTGTTACCCATGAACCCAAGCATTCCGGCCCAATTCCCAGAAGTTTTGATCCTGGGTGAGTGAGTTTCCGGCCGCATCTAGCACAACGACCATCTTTGGGAATGATACCATTTCCTTTGACATAAACGGCCTTGTCAGATTCTTTCGTTATAACGCCGTTGATGTTATAAGGTACGTTCATTGCCCGTGCGATCCTCGTGCTGATAACAAAAATTTGATTCATATTAAAATCCCCCTTGGTAGATTGATGTTTGGTCGGGATTGCTCTTCCAACCAACAAGGATATTCTATCACGTATCAATCGATCCGTCAATAGGGAAATATGATGTTTATATTTTCAGATAACTATCAACCACCCGGGCCAACTCGGATTTTTATATAGAATATTCAGATAATAAATTACTTTTTCCCAAGTACATCTTTATTGAATTTAATAGCTTTTTTAGCAAGATCATAAGCGGCGGAGGTATTTTCACCAATTTCCATAAAAAAACTATGCATTCCCACTATGAACATAAACCATAGAACATATGTAATATATTCTCGCATTAGATATCACCTTTCTAATTTTCATAATATAAAGAGGGGAGTTTTCAAGACTCACCTCTATCGGATTTTAGACTATGAAAGTAATTCTCAGAAATTTCAGTTTGGCTCCATCAGGAAGAGTAGTGCTACCCTCGGCCAGTCTTGGACCGGAATATTGAACCACGAAAAGAGTGTCGTCCATGTCCAGTGTTACCGACTCCCTGTTGAACGTGAATCCTTCCCAGGAAGAGGCCAGAGAATCGGCCAGTTCCTTATGACCGATAACACTCTTCGGGCTATTTTTTATAATCTCTTCAAGAGTAACAGTTTCAACACTCATGCCGTAGTTGTTTTCCGAAATCATATTGAGAGAAAAAGCGTTGGAAACGAGAGTCTTTGCCATTGTGAAATCCTCCTTAGAAATTGTATTTTGTCGGTCGGGTCGCCTGTTCGCTCTTCCAACCAACAAGGATATTCTATCACGTATCAATCAATCCGTCAAGCATTAAAATCGATTTTTTTGATGATTAAATTTTCAAACAACTCAACATCCTTTCAATTATATAGTCTGCATATCGGTGAAAAAATATTTTATAGATAATTCTGAATAATCTAACCATCGCCGCCCCGGGCCAACTCGGATTTTTTTGCAGAATATTCGTATAGATTGAAAGCAATAAAAAAGACAACTCCTTTTAAGAGTTGTCTTTATATTCTATTATATTTCAGTCAATTTCAGAATATGATCTTCCGGGTTCTCGTTCGGTGCAGTATATTTCAACCATTCAAAAAAGTCTATATCATCGCCGTCGATAATTCCGGTAATAACTTCGTCCATATAAAGATCCAGAAAGGGGCCAAACTTTATTATAATCGTTGTCATTTAAAAATCCCCCTTAGATATTAGATGTTTGGTCGGGATCGCTCTTCCAACCAACAAGGATATTCTATCACGTATCAATCAATCCGTCAAGCATTAAAATCGATTTTTTCTATGATTAAATAGTTAGATAATAGCTAAAATCGTTATTGAAGTAACCTCGGAAAAAACCTATTTTAGAACACAACCACGTAAAGTCTTGCAAACACTGGATTCTTAGATTTCTTGTGAATAAGATAACATATTTATAAAGCCTTGCAAACACTAGCTTTTTTATACACGATCACTAATCTCCTATGTGTCGCAACGAAAAATGGATAAATGGTATAAAGCTACACTTGCAATCTAAAACCGCGACAGGATTGAAATTAGGAATTGTATATATTATTATAAACAATGCGGCCAGGGTGGATAAAATTGTATATGCTTTTAAAACAATTATGATTATATGAAAATGATTATAATTGATATATATTCTAAAAAAACGATTATCAACCACCCGGGCCAGCTTGGATTTTTTCACAGAATATTCATACAAATTGAAGATAATAAAAAAAAGACTGTTTATTTTTCTCGAAATAAACAGTCTGAAAAAACTATTAAATTGCATATGTCATTTTTTCGGAAATAAGATAACTTGTATTAATACCTGGATAATAAAATTCCATCCATTCCAAAAAACTAAAAATAGTCTCATTATCTTCTACTTCTTGAAGCCAATCATGATAATAATAACTATCTTCAAGAATCTGATATGAAGAAGAGCTAGGCATATTAAAAACCCCCCTTATAAAGATTAGTCAGATTATTTTCTACAATTCTCTTGAAACGTCTGGCGAGATTACGATTCGCCATATAACGACGTTTCACGGGATTGACAGACTTCTCCAATTTTTCTCTCTTTTTGCCCGTCCAATCCTCAGGGCGAACAAACTCACGACGGACCTGATGATTAGTGAGTTTCTTGTAATAAGAATTGTCAGAAATATCGTCAGTATTCCGAACAATTTTTTTTGTATCAGCTTTCACTTCGATGCCCATTCCGTCCGTAAAAATATAGCTCTTTCGATAAGTATTTGCCATATTAAAAACCCTCCTTGAAAGATAGATGTTTGGTCGGGAACGCTTGACTTCGCTCTTCCAACCAACAAGGATATTCTACCATGCTTTATCGAATCCGTCAATAGGGAAATATGATGATTAAATTTTCAGATAATTTATATTCTGGATATTATATTCTGTATTCTGTATTCTGTATACACAAACGCGGAATAAATAAATTTTTCTTTTTAGGAGTATTGTGCGGAAAATATAAATTTTTATTAGATGGAATATTGTGCGGAAAATAAATTTTTATTAGATGGATATTATGCAAAATAAATGAATTTTTATTAGATGGATAATTTATGCGAAATAAATGAATTTTTATTAGATGGGTATTTATGCGAAAAATATAAATTTTCGTGTTAGAGGTATGATTAAAAAGATTCTAATCTTTTGCGTAACGTAGTGAAGCAAAAGAGTTTTTGCGTAACGCAGTGAAGCAAAAACCTGATCGGCTAAAATATTTTTGGTCGGCGCAATATATTTTCCTCCAAACTCTTTTTTAACGACTTATATTTTTTCAAACTATTTATAATTATTCAAACTATTTATAATTTTTAAAGGCTAAGTACTTTTAACTTTATCATCTTTTTCTATTTTTACTAATTCGTCAATTCGTAATATAGTTCTTAGGAATCATCTTTTTCGGTTAAAAGATGAGTCTTAGGAATCATCTTTTAGACTTGACAAACTATACTATAGTATGATATAATAATTAAAAAAAAACTTTTATTTTAGGAATATTTTTAGAAATGCATTCAGAAGGTATGATATGAAATTTTTATAATCGTTCTCAAAATATAAAAATTGCGTCGACCAAAAATTTATCCAGTCGGCGCAATATATTTTCCTCCAAACTCTTTTTTAACGACTTATATTTTTTAAACTATTTATAAAATTTTAAAGGCAAGTACTTTTAACTTTATCATCTTTTTCTATTTTCACTAAATTATACATAATTCCTAAGATTCATTTTTATATGAGTCTTAGGAATTATTTTATGAACAAAAATATTTCAGAAAATTTTAGCTATTATCAATCATATCTTGAGTATAAAATGTCTTGCTAGTTTCATAATCACATTCCATACAAAATACTTTGACTGTTATGGAATTTTCTTCAGGATTAGCACAATAATCAAAATCTGTTTCTTTTCCGCATACAGGACAAAAAACACTATTCACTACACAACACTCCTTTCAAAATATAAAGAGGGAATTTTTTAGATAATTCCCTCTTTCATATAAATTTCTATTCCTTGTTCAGTTCAATAGAATTGTAAGTATTATTTATGTCATTCAGATATCGAAGAATATTTGTTGCTTCTTTTGTATTCTTCTTTGTATTAGCATCCAAAATAACTATTGGTATCATAATATCATTCTGAGCAACAATTCCCATGTCCCAGAGAGTATAAAGAGTAGTCAATTCCGAACCGTAATTCATTGACCACAAAACCCCTTCTATTTCCGAAAAATGAAATACGACTGGTGAGTTCTTGTTGTCCAAAACAAATCTTTCAAACTTCTTGTTAATTTTGCAATCCAAATCCGTTTTAATGTCACCCTTTTTAATCATACTAGCTAAAGTACCGATGTTTAGAACCTTCGTCTTCATCATCTGTGAAAATCCCCCTTATAAAGATATTTTGTCAGTCGGATCGTTTACTCTTCCCTCCGACTGCTATATATTATCACGGTTTTTTCAATCCGTCAAGTAGTATTTTTCATGATTAAATATTCTGATAAATAAAAACGTCGTATTGACCAAGGAAAATCGTTAATTTTTCAATGACCACGTAAAGCCTTGCAAATACTGGGTTTTTATATTTCTTGTGAATGAAATATCAAACTCGTAAACTGTTGCTACGACTACATTTTTTCTATACGATCACTAATCTCTTCTGTATCGGTCTGTTTTTCCATAAAACAGTATAACTGCACACGTCTAAAATTTTCATTGCGACACAGAGGAGATTAGTAATGTTTAGACCGCTCTAACATTTATAAACTGTTGATATTACTGGATTTTTCAAGTCGATAAATTCTAAAAAACATCATGCTAAAAAATCTCATTGACCCCCTGGCCTTCCCGAAGAATGCAGAATATTCCGTCATGTAGAATATAATAAAAAAGACGGCTCTTTTATGGGAGTCGTCTTTATATTTTTAATTAAAGAGTAATTTCAGCCATTTCGGGAATTTCAACCCTTACCTTCCTCGGTCTGCCTCTAGGTCTCTTTTCAGCCACCGGAGCATTCGGATCCACAGGCTTCCTCGGTCTACCTCTAGGTCTCTTCTCAGCCACAGGTGCATTCGGATCAATCATCTTCTTTGGTCTCCCCCTTCCTCTCTTTTCTACTACAAGAAACCCGCTATCAACCAATGTATTGACAAAATCAATTACATTCGGCATATTCAGAGTTGTAGCAATATTCTCAACAACTACCCCCTCGTCCTTTGGAACACTGAAAAATACCGCCTTGAAATTCTCGTCCTTATTAAAACGAGCATTTTGAATAAGATTGAAAGTATTCGCCTTATTTCCTCTCTTCACTACTGCCTTTACGTTCATCATCACCATTACCTCCTTGAATTTTAATTTCTTTTCAATTTCTTTATGATTATATCTTATCATAAAGAAATTCGTTTGTCAAGCTCTTTTTTCAAACTTTTTAATCAATCCATCCAAAAAGCTATTTTCTCTAACTATTTTGGAGATTGCTGTTTCAATATGAGAATCCAACAATCCCTCCGCATAAATATCGTTGTAAAATTCTCTTTCCGATGTTACCTGATAATATTTGTTTACGGCCCAGAAAATATCCCAAGTGATTCTTTTTCTGAAATTCTGAAAATCCTTGGAATTAAAAACTTTTTCAATATGAGCCGCTGTTTCTGATGGATGTTTTCCTACAAAATCATTGATCTCATTTTTAATCTTCTCATAAAGTGTCTTGCTCATTTTCATTCAGAAATCCCCCTCTATTTTGTTTTCAAGTGTCTTCCGAACCAACAAGGATATTCTACCATGCTTCAATCAATCCGTCAATAGGTTATTTTCGATTTTCTTGTAGATTAAATTTTCAAACAACTTCCCACCACCCGGGCCAGACGTACAAAAATTTTTTCAATATTCAAATTATCAGAATATAAGAAAAAAGCGACTCCCTTAAAAGAGTCGCTTTTTTTTCTATTTAAAATTCTCTTCTCAAATAATAAGTGCAACCAAAACCTTCACCCAATGTTTCATCATCATTATAAGGATACAGAATACCTCTTACTTCCGTTATTCTTGCCGTAACTGTCCCCCAACAGGTTACATTCTGAGTTTTTTTACTATTCAATTTTCGAGAAGTGATTTTATACTGAAAAGCTGGATAGATGATATTTTTTGCGTTGTATCTAATTTCAAATTTAGTTCCAACAAAAGCTTGATCAACAAATACATTCGATTCTGTATTCCACTCATCACCCTTTACAGAATCGATCATCCAAACTTCCCCGGCGAACTCAACGATGGGTTTTTTGCTCATATCGATTTTTTTCATTATAAAATCCCCCTTGAAAATAGATGTTTTGGTCGGGATCGCTCTCTCTCTCAACCAACAAGGATATTCTACCATAAAAAAATCAATACGTCAATAAGAAAATATGATGTTTATATTTTCAAATAACTCCCCACCATAATAAACAGTACAAAAATTATCAAACTATTCAAAATAAAAATAATATATTAAAAAAACAAGTTAATTGAAAAAACCCAAAATTTTTGAATACGTTAATTATACCTAAAATAGAAAAAACTATGAAAGTTAATTTAAAAAAACCTTTTTTTTTTGGTAAATTGTCAGATAATTTAGATTAGTCGGAAGATATTATTAAAAACAAAATTTTATCAATTATTTCATTATTTCATTAATTCATCATAAAAATATAAATTCTATAAAGATTCAGATTATAGGATATATATTTTTTTGTCTTTAAATTCGGATAACTATCTCGTTCATTATACCATTTCAGATTTCAAAATTTCCCCTAGAAAAACCTATTTCATAATCTAATCTCGTAAAGCCTTGCAAACACTAGCTTTCTCAACTTCTCATTTTAAAAAATCCAACCTTGTAAAACCTTGCTATCACTAGCTTTTTTGACCACGATCACTAATCTCTTCTGTACGGGGTTTTTAATACACATATCCATACAATCTTGCGTCTTCATTTCTAAAAACGCGACACAGAGCAAAATAGTAATCGTAAGCCTTGTCTAACATTTATAAAACCTTGCAATTACTAGGTTTTTTATTTTTGATATTCCAGAAAAAAGATATATAAAAACTTTTACACCCGGGCCAAACGTACAAAAATTTTTTTAATATTCAGACTATCAAAATATAATAAAAAATGACCCTTTAAATTTTTCTTCTGAAAGAGCAGGGTCAGACTCTTCCAGCAACACTCATTTTTATAAATACTATGAATACCAAAATGAGAAAATATTCATAGCTTGAAACGATTCTTAAAAATTAAAATATTTAGATAATTGGAAATGCAGAATCAACATCTCCAATTACCTGTCTTTTTATAATACCTCATAAACAATAAAAGACAAAATGTTTACGGGATAAATTAAAAAATTTTAATACGAGTAGAAAGGAGGATAACTACTCGTATTAAAAGTGAAATGATTATTATTTCGAGCTAATAATCATTTCAATGGAACAAGAAATACCGTTGCGTTGTGCTTGTATCGCCGCATGGGGTCGGCAAAATTAAACTTTCTGATATTAAATTTTTTAAATGGTGCGAGAGGGGGGACTCGAACCCCCAATCCCCTCCGGGCGAAGCATTTTAAGTGCTTTGCGTATCCCAATTCCGCCACTCTCGCACTTTTCTCTTTATTCACTTGTCAAGGTCGTTTCGCTCAACATGTATATAATACCATAGGATCAATAAGATGTCAATAACTAAAATCAATGTTTAAATTATCAAAAAACTTACTTACCCTTCAAACCATCCCGAAGAATGCAGAATATTCCGTCAACCACCCAGGCCATCGCCCAGAAATTATTAAACTATTCAAAATAAAAATAATATATTAAAAAACAAGTTAATTGAAAAAACCCTAAATTTCTTGAAAAATTGAATTGAATGGAAAATGACATAAAAATATAAATTGAAACAAAAAATATAAAATTTCATATTTATTCTATAAAGATTCAGATTATAGGATATATATTTTTTTGTCTTTAAATTCCCCTCATCCACCCGGGCCAACTAAATATAAATTTCAGATAATTTTCTATATAATAAAAATGCGCTATCCCTCAAAGATAGCGCATTTTTTAGATTATTAAACTATTTCATAATCCCATTTTTCCCAGTTATTTATATTGTACAATTTCCCTTTCCAATTAAACTTTATTTTATTATCCATATCAACTACAACAAATGTATCAGCTTTCTCTCCTGCAATCGTTACATAACCATTCAATATTCTAATTCTTTCACCATGATTCAATTTTCTCTTTTTTGTATTTTGTTTCATGGAAGTACTGGAATATCCAGTCGTTTCAACCTTTTTTCTCCAATTATATGAACGCTCTTTTTCCTCATATGAATAATTATCAGCCAAATCCAAATTATCCAACTTATTAAACATTTCCATCGGCATTCGTATTAAATGTTCAAATGTCAACGTATCCATATAATCAGAATACTCAGGAATCAAAGTAATATCAGCATTATGAATAGTTTTTTTAATTTTCATTTTCATCGCTGCTGCAACACGATTTCCCATAACATCCAAATACAAGATATAACCTTCACGACCACCCTTATGAATAAATATATCAATTATAATATTTTTTCCAAACAAATCCATTATAGCCTCTTTCAATGTCTTTCCCCTATAACTAACATTAAAACGAGAATTCAACCTATCATAAAACGTTTCAATAATTACTTCCCTTTTCTCTTCTCTCTTGGTACTAGTAGCTTTTTCATATCCCCTATAGCTACCAGGCATATATCCAGATACCAAATACTTTTTCATTATACCATACTCTTCATTGAGCATCTTCATCATCTCGTCATTCCCACCACGATCAGGATGATGTATTCTTACTAATCTCCTATACTCATTCTTCAATACAGAATCATCTTTGATCACAGAAGTATTAAAAAACTGCATCATCATCGACCCCCCACAAGAATAAACTGATTCACTCTTTTCATCGGAATGACTGAACTATTAAACTGTTCAATACTCATCCCAATTATCTCATCATCACTAACTACAATTACCTGATTGTTTTTATCATTGCTATATGTAAAACGAAATGACACCCTATCCGACCCCATTATCCCACGAAAAACTCCCCTAATTCTCGGATTCTTCGGATCAGTCTTTTTCATCTCATACTTCATCATCTCATCTCCTCTCATCAACCAACAAGGATATTCTATCATATTAAAATCAATCCGTCAATAAGAAAATATGATGTTTATATTTTCAGATAACTTAAAAATGAACTTTTCCCTGATAGGTACTTAAAACTTTTTCCATTTGATTACTTTTCCCTGATAGGTACTTAAAACTTTTTCCAGCTTATAAACTATTCAAAATATCCAAAATTAAAGAAACCATTGCAATTACCAGCTTTATCAAAATTTTACAACCCTTCTGAAAATAAAATGAACTTTTCCCTGATAGGTACTTATAAACTTTTTTAAAAATTTATAAATTCTTTGCAACAGTGTTGCATTTTAATATAAATTCTTTGCAACAGTGTTGCATTTTAATATAAATTTATATTAAAAAATAATATAAAACTCATAGACCGTTGCAAACACTATATAAAAGTTTTGCAACAGTGTTGCATTAAAAGTCGGTGTGTATACAGAATACTTTACACAAAATTATCCACAAAAATATATTACACTATATGTAGCATTAAAAAAAATATATTACACTAATCCTTAGAGCATTATAGAGCTTAGAGCATCGTATAGAGCTATCCTTAGAGCATCGTATAGAGCTATCCTTAGAGCTTAGAGCTATCCTTAGAGCATCGTATAGAGCATTATAGAGCTTAGAGCATCGTATAGAGCATTATAGAGCTTAGAGCTATCCTTAGAGCATTGTATAGAGCTTAGAGCTATCCTTAGAGCATTGTATAGAGCTATCCTTAGAGTTATTTTTAGAGTATTGTATAAGGACGTATAGAGTATTGTATAGAGTATAAGATATAGAATTATTTAAAGAATTAGGTATATGTATTAAATTGTATGGATATTGATTATTGCTGTATTTGTTTAATTTATGGGAAATATTTGTTTTATATGGGAATTAGGTATATGTATTAAATTGTGTGGGGAGTTTTGTATACAATATAACCGTTGGAAACACTGATAAAATGCTGATAAAATGAAAATGGAATTTATTTTGAAAAAGTTTTTGTTTATATGAAAAAGAGCGGGTTTTGGGGACCCGCTCTTTTTCTATCGTATATTATTTAGATTTAGATTTCAAAATTCTCTCCTTTATATTGATGAACTGATTTCTTGTTTTACTTTTTCGTTAGAGTAGAACTGGCTCTTTATTTCTATATGATTGCAATTTTTATTCATACATATTTTTTTGTATGTAAACTTATCTACTTTCTCCAGAATGGAATAGTCCATATTACTTTGACATGATGGGCATCTAAAAATCATTATTCTATCTCCTCCTTATATGTAAAACGATAAAATCTATAAACTCTTCCAATGACATTTCCTGTATTTGTTTCTTAGTCATAATCATATCTTATTTATAGACCGCTTCAAACTCCTTCATATTAATTCCATTTTCTTTGAGAATCCGGCGAAGAAGTGTAGTCTTTACTTCGCCGCTTCTGGGAAATACAACCATTTTTGATGGATCGTATGTTTTTTTCATTTTTTGATGTCCGGTCCCTCCATTGTCGACATATCCGAGTTTTTCAAAAGCTTTTTTTACTCTGTCGCCGCGATAATCAAAACGTGCCATCTATATTACCCCCTCAAGATTTTATGTGTTGGTCGTTCTATCAACCAACAAGGATAGTATATCACACTCTCGTCAATCCGTCAAGAGCTTTTCTAAAGAATTTATTTTCAAAAAACTTTTCTTGTTTATACACTCATCATCATCAATTATATAGACTGTATATCGGTGAAAAAAAGTTATTTAATTATTGAAAAAGGGATGAATTTATTAAAAACTCATCCCTTTTTTTGATTATTTATTCCATATAAACACTACCATCTTCGTAAAATTCAAACCCATTTTTATCCAAATATTTTATCAAATAAGAATCTGATGATTTATCTTTATATTTTTCTTTTAGAATGTCACCTACTACTAAAGTATAATAATGAAACAGTGAAAGAACTGCATTGACGAATTCATTTACATCATTTTCTATTGTATATATATCTGCTTCTTCAAGAAGAATTTTAAAATTTCCAAGAGTTTCATACAACATAAAACTTCTTGAAGTGATAATAATATCAAAATCTTTAAATGCTCCTTCATAAAAATACCTTTTCATTTTATCTTTAATTCTAGCATGATCATTTGAAAGAATTTTCATTGCATCGGAAGCTTTAATTCTTCCATTAAAAGAGCAATATGAAAGACTTTTTTTGTCCATAGTAAAAAATACATCTGCAATATGAACAACACTAGGAATATATGTAAGGGCGTGTTTTATATCCTCATTATCCAATTCAATAGAATCAACACCGTATTTTTTAAATGTTTCAATCGCATAATTCTTTGCTTCGTCGGAAAGTTCATTGATGGTATACAGATCTAAAGTGATAGTTCTCATTGTATTACCTCCTCAAAATTTTTATATGCTGGCCGTTTTATCAACCAACAAGGATAGTATATCACACTCTCGTCAATCCGTCAAGAACTTTTTTAAAGAATTTATTTTCAGATAATAAAAAAAGAGCGGGTTTTGGGGACCTGCTCTTTTTCACTATTCTTTTACAAAATCTTCAACAATTTCACAATTAATTTGTTTAAATTGATTAAAATGTACCATAAATTCATCTATAGCTTTTAAAGTGTAAGGGATCATAACGATATCCCATATCTTTTGCTTTTTTTAAAACTTCTTGAATTTTTTCATTATACTCTATCATAAAGGCTAACGAGCCTCTATAAATACAATCTTTTTGATATTCATTTAAATTTTGAAGATCAAGAATTTTATCACCCATTTAATTTTTCTCCTTTTTTATTTGAATAAATTTTTCTAATTCTTTAATTTTTTCATATCGTTCTGTACATGTAGTCATTAGTTTCATTATTTCAGATTCCAAGAATTTTACTCGATTATTTAAAGTTTTAATTTCTTCATCTTTAATGTCTAGAATATTCTCCCATTGTCTATTATTATCGCTCTTATCTTTTTCCGTTTTTTCTTTCATTTCCATCATATTTATAGACATTTTTTGAATAAGATAATACATCGCCTTATCTTCTCTTCGCATTTCCATTATCATCAATCCTTTCTATCTATTTGTAATTGTTTCAGCAAGAATTTCTGTTATTTTCCCATCACTACGTAATACACGAATATGTATCTGATTATCATGTATTACTTCGCCTTTAATGATATATTTTGTTTTACTGATATTCCCTTCTTCTCTGAAATTGAATTCTACTTCCATTTCACCACCTTTTGTTCTCGGCCCCGTTGCTTTTACTTCGTTACCATCAATAAAAAGTTTTGTCCAGAAATTTCTAACAAATTTCATAATTTTAGTCCTCCTTAGATATAATTTCCTATTTCAGATATAGACAGAATAAAATTTCTTGCCATTGTAATATTTTTAAAAAATATATTTTCTTTTATCATTTTATTATTCTTATCGTAAAAAGAGATATAGAAACCAAGTCCATCTTTAATAATCTGAAAAGTTCCATCGTGGGTTTTTTGTATATCAGTATATCCACAAGAAAGACCGTAGTTGCTTATGAAAATTCTACCATTTTTCTTTATATAAAATTTTCTAATCATCTCATCTGACATTTTAGAACGGTCAATTTTAAAAGCATCTTCTGTAGAACGATTATTATAGCTCATTTCTTCATCTCCTCTCAATGCAAGTAGTATACCATGTTTTCGTCAATACGTCAAGCAGTTATTTTAAAATCTTTATTTTCAGATAATAAATTAGCTATATGATTTCTGTTATGTCCAAAATCAAAATCAATGTCTCTTACATTTAATCCAAAACTTTGTATATTGTATTCTGTATACACTTCAACGTTTCCTTGAAAATTTTTATCATAAAAAAGATTTCCAATTTTAATCATTCCATGAAATGACCAAGGAACTTCATGTCTAAAAGTAATAATTGTTTTTGCGTCTAGATTATTTTTTCTTGCAATTTTTTTCATAATAGCAGCATTTTCAAGACAACTCCAATATTTGGAGTTTATGCATTCATTAAAAGGACGGATATCATTTACTTTATTTTTAAAAATTTCCGGGCAATATACATTTATTTTTTTTCCATTTTGTGTTATTCCCCAATTAAGAAAAGCATTATTGAATAATTCGGAAATTTCATATTTAAAATTTTCTATACGATACATCATTTTTATACAGCAATTTTCTTATTTAAATTAAAAAGAATGTTATTTATATCAATTTTTTCTCCAATTTCATAAACATTATAGAAAATACAAGGGAATGTGAATTTATCATTATATTCATCTGCTTTTAATTGATATATAAATATATTAGTTTTTCGTATTTCTTTATTGCCATGTTTATTTTCTATAAATTTAATAAAATCACAAACATCATCCAATTCATCAAACTCGCATATAAATTGCCTTTGTTCTTTAAATATTTTATTTTCACTTATAATTACAAAAATTTCAGCTTTATATTTTGCATAAATTGTCATAATTTTATCACCCTTCTATAAAATATAGTTGAGCTTTTTGTTCACCTGTATATCTATGATTATCAATAATTTTCAGAAGATAATAGCCGCCTGTATGAATAGCGTCATATTCTTTAAAATCAATATTTTTTCCACGCCATGGGTTATTATTTAATCTTTCAAAATCTTCTATATAAAGTCTACCATTGCCATGTCTAATATAAGCACGTCCTTGAGGTGTATGTGAAATTTTTGAGACTTTTCTAAATTTTTTAATATTCATCATTTATCTTCCTTTCATATTAGTATATTCAAAATCATCCAATAATACTCGTTCTTCACAACTGTATATATTATTACCATTAACAACAATCATATCATCCCTAGGTATATCCATCATATAAATTTCAAAATCTTCATATGTATCGTCATTTAATATATTCACTATTTTTAGAGATAATCTACCATCAAATAAAATTGATTTTTCAGCATATATATATTCTGAGTTATATTTATCATCAAATGAATTTATAATAAAATCTACACATTCATCAACATTATAACCATTCCATCGAAGAACTTGAATTGTTGTATTTTTAGGAACCATTGTCATTATCATAAAAACACCTCTTTATTTTAAAATAGTATAGGGGGTTATATTATTTCAACCCCCTATATATAGTGTAATTAAAATATTCTTATAACGTGACCATTTTCAGTTTCAATATATCCATCATGACCTAAATCTTTGCCTATTGCTTCATAATCAATATAACATTTTAGATTATCTGATACTTCACCAAACAATCCTTCATCGACTAATTCTTCAGCAACTTCTTCCAAATCTGAATTAGCATAGAATTCATAATCACCATCATCATAAATTGCAAGTGCTGTATTCCAATCTTTTTCAACTTCATATATTGCTTCAAGTCTATCTATCTCATCATTATCATCAATATTAGCAACACTTTCAAAAAAATTATTCAACTTTTCCAAATCTGTATCTTCTGTAATTTCATAATCATCAAGTTCAATTTCAGAATCTACGATAACAGCAGTAGTAACATCTTCGCATCCAAGAGTTTCAAGAGCTTCTTCCAATTCTGAATCTAAAAAAGGAAGATCCAACCAAATAATATTATCCTCAGTACGCTTATACATATTTGTCAAGGCTATTCTATTATTCATAAATGTTACCTCCTCTAGATTTTGTGTGCCGGTCGTTTTATCAACCAACAAGGATAGTATATCACATTCTCGTCAATCCGTCAAGAACTTTTTTAAAGAATTTATTTTCAGATAATAAAAAAGAGCGGGTTTTGGAGACCCGCTCTTTTTTTTGTTATTTATAGACCGCTTCAAACTCCTTCATACTAATTCCGTTTTCTCGAAGAATTCGGCGAAGAAGTGTTGTCTTTACTTCGCCGCTTCTGGGAAATACGACCATCTTACTTGGATCGTCGACTTTCTTCATTTTCTGATGCCCGGTCCCGCCATTATCTGAGTATCCGAGTTTTTCAAAAGCTTTCTTCACCCTATCTCCGCGATAATCAAAACGTGACATTTTTTATGCCCTCCTTAGAAATTAGTTTTTGTCGGTCGTCATTCTGTCCGACTGCTATATAATATCATACTCTTATCAATCCGTCAAGTATCATTTAAATTTTGTCGGATTAGCAAAATAAAACCGATTGAAAATTTCCTCTTTAATATAATTTCTCAAAAAATATTTATCAGCTAAATAGTTAGAATATTTTCCATTGATATAAACTGTCAACTCCTTATTTTTATTTGATGGTATATCTTTCCACAAATAAGCTGTAAAATCTACCCATCCACAATAATAACCATTTTCATCCATACAATGAAAGGAGCTTCTAATTTCAAAATTTTTCTTTTGTTCAGTAATTTCATGTTTAATGTCAAAGCCAGAACCATGAGGCAGACAGAAATCAAGAAATTCAATCTTGGTATCTGCATCCATATTTTTAATTGCATTGTATATATGTTTTAATTCTTTTGACATATTTACCATCTCCTTTTTAGTTGATAAAATGATTATACCATAAATTTATCAATCCGTCAAGTAGCTTTTAATCCAAATACATTTTAATTTCTTCCATATCTTTGTTCATTATATAATTTCGTATCGACACCATAACGCCAATCCTAGTTCTATTCATATTTTTATCATTTTCATGTTTAAAAGGCAATTCATTTTCTTTTAAAAGAGAATTGATCATTTTATCTATTATCTTCGCAATATGCATTTCAGCTTTTGTCATTTTCAATTTTATCTCCTCCTTTATTTTTGAAACACCATCATGTTATCATAAATTCGTCAATCTGTCAATAGAAAAATTGTAGGGATTATCTTATCCCTACAATTAATTTTTTACTTTTGTTCAATTGATTTTATTAAATTTTCTAAATCTTTATAATCTATTCCATCATGATGAATTATATTATTTTGAATTTCTTTAAGTTTTTGATACATTAAAACTGCCATCGAGAAGAAATGCGCATAATCTTCTTCTTTTTCAGTTTCACCACGTCTCCAAAATTCACAAATACTTTTATTATTTTCAACCAATTCTAAACTATTATGTACTTCATCTTTAAATAATTTTATTGAATTATTAGGCATATTTCTCATTCATTTATCACTTCCTTTATAAAAATACACTGAAGAATTAGATTTGATAAATAAAAGAAACCAATGAAAAAAGTAATAATTAAAGGTGAAATGAATGTAAGGTATAAAGAAATCAAAAAATTTAGAAATTTAAAACTCATTTTTATTGTATAATCTTTTTTAGTTTCTACCTTTTTAATTACTTGATCAACTACAAAATTCCAATGCATATTAAATAATACTAGAATAAGTAAAGATATAATAATGTGAAATATTGACAGTCTATATATTTCAACATCTATTGTTTGCATAAAATATTTGGAAATTTTAAAAAATGATATTAATAATATAATAGTTATTGAAAGCATAATCATATTCACAGCAAAAATTTTAATTTTATTACCTTTTTTAGCTAATTTTTCATTAATTTCATTATGCTTCAATGCTAGTAGAAATATAATTAAACTACATATTGCAATTGATGATATTGATAATGATACAGGTGAAAAATTATTAGTTAGATAATTTAAAATAATACTTATATCCATGAATTACACCTTAAATTTAGAAAATACTGGGAATCTTAAAGATTTATTACCATTTTTATCTTGTGAAATATCTTGATATTTTAGTTCAATAGAAGTTCCAATTAATTTATCTTTATTTTCCCATATAAATTCACGCAATTCATCTGAAAAACCAGTACCAACATCTACACTAATATTATCATTATCTTCTAAAATGCAGCTTATAGAACCCATCATATTTTCATATTTTCCTTGCCCTTCATTTATTGATTTTACTTTCATATCAATTTCATTAAAAAATTTAACTTTTAATAAATTATTAGAACGTTTAAAATCATAGCTAATGTCAGGATTTCTTAACATACAACCTTCATATCCTTGTTCAACATATTCTTTAGTTAAATTTTCAATATCTTCCAAATTATTATTTATTTTTATTGCTTTAATAAATTGAATGTTATTAAATGAATATGTCCTATCTAATTGCTCAATTCTTTTTTGCATTTCCTCAGTTGGTATAATTGTATCATTTATTCCCAAAGCAAAAATATTATAACTTATTTTATTTTTATCACCAATATCATAATTAACATTTGACATTATAGAAGATTGAATACTGACAAAATTTTGATCTTTTGTAAATAATTCACCATCAAAGAATGTTATATCGTGTTCAGCATCTATGATTTTATGAATAGATTTTAAAATTTTATCAAAACCTGTAAATTCTTTTCCACTTCTTGACCATAAAATATTAGGCGTATTTAATGTCCAAAAACATCTCAAACCATCCATTTTAGGAGTCGCATAAAAATATTCCGTATTGTAATTTCGTTCAGAATCGTATTTATTTGCTAATTGTACTTTAAATTCCGGGATAAATTCTTTTCCATATACTCTATTTATTAAAGAAGCACCTAGATTGCATTTTAAATCTCTTTTTAAAATCATTTTAAATACATCTTGTGTTTCTTTTGTATATGAAGAAAGTATTCCGTCAATAACATTTCTAGCTGTATTTCCAGTTATTTTTCTTTTAGATAGATTATGTAAAAGTTTAAATATATCATCTCCCTCATCTTCTATCGTTTTTGATCCTATCCCAGAAAAATTTTCAATATTTGTTATATAAAAATTATGATTAGGATTATATGTCCACCATAAAATATTTTTTAATATTTCATTTTTTTGTATTGATTTCAAAATAGATATTTTTTTATTAGTTTTAGGTTCCAGTCTTAGAATATCTAGATATCCAAAAATCCTCAAATTGAAATCTCCTTTATGAATATATTTTATTTAAAAAATTACTATTTTTAAAATCATCATTTTCGTTAGAATATCTTGTACATTCATCACAATCATCACAATCATCTACTTCATCTACATCATCTATTTCATCTATTTCATCTTCATTAAATTCTTCTAAATCTTTTGTTAGATCCATAGCTGACCACACATATTGTTTTGTTTCATTTTCAGCACCATTAACAAAAAACTCTTTTCTAATTTTTTTAGAATGCATGATATTTCTTACTTGTGAAGATAGTATTTTTTCTTTTTGTCTAAATTCGTTAAGATCATCCATTTGAAAGCCATAAATAATACTCATTAGTTCAGCAGTTATTTGATTCACTGTAGTATATCCATATCTCATTGATAAATATTTTGCAACAATTCTTACAACTTTACCTTTAATTTTATCATCCATCCAAAAAGAAGCAAAAACTTCATAAGCAGCATCTTTACAATCACAAATTGCCATTTTATTCATTTTATTCATTTTATTCATAATTTTATACCATCCTTCACTATTGAATTTCAATAAGATATTTAATTGTATTTTGTTCTTCTTTATAGATAACTATCTCATCATTATAAAGAAATCCTGTTGCTTTATGTGCATACAAAGAATCGTAATCACCTTTTGCTCTCAATTTAAAAAAATCCATCTTACCCGATTCTTGAAAATGAGAATGAACATTATACGGATTTCCAGTATGTACATTATAAAGTGCCATAAATGCTTTTTTACTACTCCCTCTAGCCCAGTATGATCCGTTTATAGATGTATAACCTTCTGATTTTTTAGCTGTTGGGGAATAGTACGTCCCATTTCCAAATAGTTTGCCGGTAATTACTGCATTAGGACGAAGAAGCAATCCTGTTTGAATAATTGACCACCAATTTTCATTTCTACTACCATGCCATAGTAAATCCATAGTTTTATTATTTGAAGTATCCCAATGTTTTTTAAACTTATCGTCAGTTTTTTTATTTGTAACTTCATAAGCATTTACAAATTTATGAGAAATTTCGCCTAATTTATTTTTAATTAATTGTATTGTTGTATTATCTGAAATTAAAGAAATATTCAAATTCATAGCTTCAAGAATTGTCAACGAAGAATCTGATTCTTTTTCAATTTTCTCGTCTTTTATTTGAGTAGCAAAGTTATCTAACAAAGATTGTTCTCGCATATAAATTTCCATCAATTTATCTTTTGAAGTTTCATTATATAAGAAATAATTTACTTTGTTCATTTTTCTTGGAATTATCTTAAATAAGTCAAGAAGTAAATTATTTATAGAATTCTTATCTTTATAATCTATATCATTTAACTTTATCATTATTTCTTGTGCATCATCTAATTGTAATTGTGTGGCTGTAGTAACATTATAGTTTTCTTTAACACTATCCCTACTAAAACTTTGCAATAATTTGACAAGTGAATTTACACTATTATCTAATATTTCTTTAAATCCAGTTTTAGATTCTTTAGTTGGAATTAGATATAAATGCGTAACATCTTCATAACCTTTATTTACTTTTTCATTATATTTTTTATCCCATTGTCTTATCGGATATCGTGTATTATCTGATTTTGCTCCAATTCTTCCCCATGTTGCAATAAATGTACCATCCCCATTATCTTGCATCTCATAAAATTTATTATTATTGTTATTTGTAACCATCACTAACTTAACATAATTAGGCAATTATTATCACCTCCGATATTTTTCAATAATTCTTTTTGTGTCGTTTCTAATTTCAGAAATCATTTTCGTTGTAATTTCATTATTAGTATTAGTATTTAAATCAACTAAATACTGCCAAAAATCTAACCATGTATAATTATCTTCCATTGATGCATCAAAATATAAATCATTTTCAACTTCTTTTCCAGATAAATAAAAATACCCTAATACAGTTAGTTTGAGACAATATACATTTCCTTTTTTAAACAAAGTTAAATAATTTTTTAAAAACAAATCATCTATTTTTTCTTCAATTTCTTCTTTAGTAAATTCATAAAAATTATTTGAAAGTATAGAATCAATTAATTCTTTTCTTGCTAAACTATTATCATTTTGATATGCATTATCTATACCGACTAGAACAGCCCATTCTAAACTATCATTTCTTCTGCTTGTTTTCATGAGGGATTTTTGACCATCCATGTATTTTATAATTTAAATATTCATTTTCCACCCAAACATAACCAATAGCAACTATTATAAGCATCGCAATAAGAACACAAGATAAAATTATAATTAAATTTGTAGTCATAATTATTTCAACTTAATTTAAATTCGTTTCTTCAAAATAGTCAATATATTTAAATCTTTTTGAATTGCGAAAAGGAAAATTTGTTTGATTAATATTACTTATTTCTTCAATACCTTCTGAAAAATCTAAAAGATATTCAATTGACTGAGGCTTATAATCCCAAGCATCTACACATACATTGATAATTGTAGTATTATTTAATGATCTAATTTTTTGAAATATTCCATGAACATGACCACAGAACCAGAGAGTATTTTCTTTTTGAGCCCATGCAGGATCATGAGCTATATAAATATCTTGATTTTTATATTTAATCTTTAGATGACCATGAACAGCATTAAATCCAATATCATAATAATCATATACAGACAAATTATCATGATTGCCAGCAATAAGAATTTTTGTGCCATTTAATCTTTGAATAATTTCTTTTGTTTCACCTTTACTACAATTTAAACTAATATCACCAAGAATATAACATATATCATCTTTTCCAACAATATTATTATATTCCTTGATAATATGCTTATTCATTTCAAATCTTGTTGTAAATGGACGATTGCAATATTTAATTATATTTTCATGATAAAAATGGGGATCGGAAGTGAAATAGATCATTAATAATTCCTTTCTAAATATATAAATCCAGCAATAAACCAGTTATTTCAAATTGATTATAAATAAATCTATGCAGTTCTTCTGGCTCAATTATTCTTATTATTTGGTAGTTATCAGGAGTTTTCATATCAATACTTTGCACTAAAATGCATGGGTAATCAGAATATTTGAAATTTTCAATAAAACATAAATTTATAGATTTCTTTTGCATTTCCTCATTTCTTCTCTCTATTGCTCTTCTAAAATCTTCCATAAATTTATTATAATCTATTTTTAACATTTTACCATTTACTTCATTTAAAATATTAACTTTTTGGTATCCATTCACTATATCTTTCTCAATAAAGAATCTTTTCATTTCACCACGAACTAATTTTGTTTGATATGTTGTATAGTTTTTATTTTTATTAAGTTCAATTAAAGAGCTATTAAAAATAGTTTTTCTTTTTCTATTTTCAGAATCCATCTTGTATGTACTTCTTATTCTTATTATTTCATTATTGGAATATGAATTTCTTGAAAGTGTTGAGCTATTAATAACTGACTCTTGCATTAAAATCACTCACTTCCATATACAGCAAAAAGAATAAAAAGTGAACTGAATGCGCCATAAAGAACATGAGAAATAATAGCAAAAAATTCACTTATATCAACATAAAAAAGATAACAAAGAAGACTGATAAAAACAGTAATTAAATATATTACTATTTGTAATTCTCTTTTTTGATATCTCATAAATTCATGAATGATTGCCAATGCACAACACGAAAGAAATGTCAGAATTAGACTAATCAGCATTTTAATAACATGTTGGCATTTCCATGCCATGATATTCTTCATAAATTTCTAGAAATTTATCTTCATAAAGATGATTAAAAAATCCAACTTCATCTAAAAATATATAAGAATTTGGTGCTGCTGTACATTTTTGTGTTTTATTAAAATAATGTATTAGTGTTTTATCTCCAAGTTTTTCTAAAACTATAGTTTCTATAAAACTTTTACCCAGAAATTCTTTAACTTCTTCTAGATTCTCACCAGTCCATTTAATTGCTTCTATTGTCGGAATTTTTCTTTTGAATGTTCGAACATAATTTTCTTTATTATGCATAATATATATCACCCTTTCATAATTTTTAAGAATGATCTATAAATTGAAAATGAGCAGAATTAAATGACCCGGATTTTTCTTTAAGAGTGAGTTTTGTATGCCATGATCTCACATCCACACTATCAATTGTATAATAATCATTTTTAACTAAGCCTTTTTTTATTGGATCATCATTAGATCCCCATTTAACTTGATCGGGATCATAATCAACAAATCTCACAACATCGCCAACTTTGAATTCATAATTATAATCTCTTTCCAATCCAATCTCCACCTTTCTATTATGTTATTATAACATAGAATTTAAAAAAAGTAAAGAGGGTAGTTTAACTACCCTCTTTTTAATTCTTCCATAGTGCTGAAGGCTTGAAAAGAGTAACCTTGGCTATTTCTTTCCAACCACTAGAACTAGTTTTTATAAAATTTGCGACTTGAAGAACAGTTCTAAGACTAAGTGATCTCAATTTTGTAGCATTATCATTAATCCAATCAACCATTTCACTTATTTGTTCCGGCTCCAAATTTAAATTATCAATCATATCAGTATTCATAATTACATGATTAATTCTGATTAAAATTTCTTCAGCTTCATGAACGCCCAGATCAAGATAAATAGACCTTGACACCAGAGCAGAAAGATGAGGGGCCAATTTATTTCCTTTACTAATCATCTTATCAAAATTAAGATTGCTTATAAAAACTACTGTACCATTAAATTCAAAACGATTAGGAATATCTGCTTCTTCCAGTGCTTTAGAGACAGTATTCCAGCTTATAACTCTTTTAAGACCAGAATCCAGAGCAGCTTTAAGGATATTCAAAGCAACATCATCATAAAATACAGAATCAGCATCATCAAAAACAAGAACATTTCCTTCATCTTTATGTTCCCAAAGAGACATATACAACCCAATAGGCGAACACTGACCTTTGATAAATGTATATTTTTGAATTATTCCATCTTCATGAGCTTTTTCAAGTTTTGTTTCAACACCATAGGTTTTACCAACACCAGGAGCAGCAGAAATAATTAAACTTTTAATAGAATTGTAAATAATACCATCAGTCATTATATTCATTACATTAAAACGACTACTTATTCTTTCAATCATTTCACTTGGAGTTTCTTTTTTGGTATTGACAATATCAGCAGTTTCTTCTATATTAGATGAATCTGTATTATTATTATTATTTACCGCTTCTCTATCCGTATAATGAAAATCTGTCATATTTACCCAAATCCCTTTTGACTTTCCATTTATATTTACAAAAATCTTGCCATCTTTATCCGAATTTCCATTGGGGATAAATCTTGTTTCAACAAAATCTCTTACAACCTCAAATTCACCATTGATAACTTGTCCGTAAGAAACTCCTTCTTTGATGTAAACTCGCATGATTTTGTAACCTCCGTCGTTTTAAGATTTTTTTCTTCTTCGTCTCAACAGAAGCTATTATATCACACGGTTTAAATAAAATCAAGCCGTTTTAACTTAAAACGGCTCAACAAAGATAGATTGAATTTTTAGATTTTAAAATTCTTATAACCAACTTGCATCAATTATTTCAGGCGTTCCAAGAGCTTCAATAAGTTTTAAATATAAATTATGTGAGTTAAATGATCCCCATGATAAATTTAAAGAGTTATAAAATTCATAGATATCACAATCCGTGTCCACATTACAAATTAGAAACTCATTGTTCTTTCCACTTATATACAATCCGCAATCTATTTGTTTAAATAAATCTTGCATCGATTTAGTTTTATTAAAATTTAAATTATTTTTATTCATATATTCTTTTATAATCATCATAACAGTATGATAATTCTTTTCATGCAATTCCCAACCTATTCCAAATATTGAATCAATATTACTATATTTCATTTAAAAAATCCTTTCTAAATTAAAAATTAATAAAGGGGGTGTTCTCATTGATAAATTTAACAGGTATATTTTGTATTAATAATTTATTAATTATTAGTTTGCTAATATGTATTACATTTGCATTACTTATGGTTCAAATTTCATTTACGAAATTTATGAAGACTAAAGAAAAGAAATTATTAATTCCCTTTGCTAATGGGGTTTTATATATTTTTATGAATATCGATTGGCTTATTACACAACAAACATTAGAAGTTGGTTATTTACGTGATATTATATGGAATATAATAGAATTATGTTTTATATATATTATAATTATTTTAATTAAAGATAATTATTAATCTATTATAACATTTACCTGTGAATTTGAATTTAAAATATCATTTTTCATTTTTTCAATTTCTTTTAATTCGTCATATTTTTGTCTAATAATTTCTTGTTCTTTTTCATATAATGTCAATAAATCAATTCCTTTATATGCCATTTTTTCAAGATTTTTTAATACGATATTAAAATCTGGTGCAAATTTTTCATATATATAACCAATTACATTCCCTGTATTATCTAAAAGCTGATAATGTTTATGATTATCAGCTTTATTTAATTTAAAAAAATAATCTTCTTCAGACATATTTTAAAACCCTTTCTTTTTTTAGTTTTAAGTCACTTTTTAAAATCTTCATCAAAAAATTTAAAATTTTTTGAAAATAATTCTATTCTTTAAAAAATTCATTAAGCAAAGAATATAAATTTTTTAATTCTTCTAATGATAATGAAATGCCTTTTCCAAAAATTTGTTTATATGGATCTTCATTTTCTTTCATTTTTCTAATATCATAATAAATTTTTGTGTCTTTAGTATCTGACACTTCCAATTCAGAAAATTTTGTGACCCATCCAGATTTGTCTGATTTTGAAATATATCCAATAAGTGATTTTTCTTTAAATTCAGCCATTTAAAATTCCCCTCTATTTCATTATGTTATTAACTTTATTTAAAATTGTTTGATTAAAATTATCAAATTCTTCTATTAAACTTTTAGAAAGTTCTGTTAGTGTAGCTTCTACTGCTTTTGGTATTGAACTTTTTATCAAACTTACATCAAAAATTAAATTTTTAACTTGTTCTTCAATTTCTCTATTTTTAAAATCTAAATTACCAATAATATCTAAAATATTTACATCTGAAAATAATGAAATTTTTTCATTTATTTTGAACACCTTTGAATCTATTCTATCTAATCTACTATTCACTACATGATTATTCTTAATAAATTTATCTTTATCTAACAGCAATTGTTCTATTTTAGTATTTAAATTTCTAATTTGATTATTAATTTTAGTTATATCATCTTTAATTATATTATTTGATATAATAAGACATTGTATATCTTCTTTAATAAAATTTTTAGAATGAATTAAAGATTCTATTTTTTCATTTAATTCTTTGTTATTTTTTTTCAAATCAATAATTGTAAATACAATTAACATTAATACCAAACTAATAATCATTATTACAACCAAATTAATATTTTCCATAATCATTATCCTTTATAAAAATTTTGATAATTCTGTTTAATTATTTTAGATTTTTCTTGAACATAACTATGACTGCTATTAACTTTAATAATCATTTCATTGACTGAATTTTTAAAATCAATTAAACTTCTTTTAAAATTTTCTGCCGCTAAATAAGATCTTCTCGTTAATTTTTTTAAGTTTTCCATTATTGACCATCCTCAATTATTTTTTCGTATGCTTTTTTCAATGAATCTTTAATATGACTAATATTAAAATTATAAGATTCGGTATTTTTTTCAAGTTCTTCTAGTTTTAAATTAATATTATTTATATTTTCTATTAAGTTTTTTAGAATTTCATCATCTAAATTTTCTGATTTATTAATTAAATCTACGCTTTCAATTAAAACTTGAAGTTCTTTATTATTATTTAAAATATATGTTTCTAAATTTGTTTTAATATTAGAAATGTCATGATATTTCACTTGAAGATTAGAAACTTTCTCTTCTAAATAGTTAATTGTGCTTCTATCTTCATCTCTATCAATTTCAAGTAGTGTTATTTTTTTCTTTAAATTATTAAATATTGTATTAATCGCACAAAAACTCTGATAAACTATAATAGCTATTATAATTATACTAATAATCACAAATTGCATAATTATCATCATCTCCTTTTATACCTTGAAATTCTTTGCATATTTCCCATATAGTTATCGGTTTAGTAGTTAAAAATTTAACATAATGCGAATAGTTTTTAAAATGTAAAAAATCATAATGATCATACCCTAAAAGAGTTCTATTAGTTTTAAATATATAACTAGTTTTAAATTCTTTTAATTTTTCCAATATTTGTTCTGAATAATTTAAATTTTTTAATATACGCGGCTTGAATATATTAGAGCCGTCGATATCAATGCTTTCAAAATGTTCTTTTAAAATCTTAACATTGTCATATTCATAAAATTCAATAACATACATCTTTTTTTCATCATCATAATAAAGCGTCAATTCTTTATATTTAATTTCCGAGTTAAAAGATGTTAAATTTTCAAAAGGCATAGGAATAATAATAATTTCTTCCCTTCTAATTTTAATTGCGCCAAAATCCGAATTATACATTTCTTAATCAACCTTTCTTTAAAAACTACAATCTCATTATTATCATTATAGCATAAAAACTATTCAATGTCAATAAAAAAAGACTTCTGATTTAGAAGTCTTTTTTTGCTTTAATAAAATTCTTTTTTGTTTTGCTGAATGAATCTTGAAAAATAATCTGAAAACCTTTATATTCAAAAAAATTATCAGGTATGATATAATGATAAATCTTTTTAGAAAAAAATAATTTTTTTTCCATATAATCAATTCCTAATTTATCATGGAAAGTGATCATAGAATTAGCTACAAATTCTGTGCATGACATTCTTTTATTACAATCAAAATTCATTGAAAAATCATAAGGAATCCCAATAAAGCTTTTTGCATTATTAATAACAATTGAAATTTCCTCTGAATTTAAATTGGGTCTTGCAATTACTAACATGTCGCAACGTAAAAATCGATAAATACTTTCTTCAAAAACCCCATCTTGCATAGAATGTAGTACTTTACCATCACCGATATAAATTCCCACATGAGAGAATAGTCCTGGAATAAAATAAACATCTAAAAAATCAACATAACCTCGAATTAAAACATCACCTGGTTGAACAGTATTTAAAATTTTTAATTCATCTTGTTCATTTAAGCGATAGCCTTTAGGATTATAAACAATAAAAAATGGATATGGGAAAATTTTAATTCTACCAAAAATTTTAAGAAATGCTGACCAAATTGCATATAATTTCACTTTTAATACATTTTTTAAAAACTGTAATTTCATAAAAATCTCCTAAAAATTAAATTATTATCTATTATTTAAAAAATAATCTATGGTTACATCGTCTATTTTCCCATCAAATCTCATATCAAATAATATTTGACTTAATTTAGAGATTAAATCATCAACATATTCAGAATCATTATTTTTAGAAATGGCTAAAAATGCCATTTCTTTTGCTAGCACCATGACAATTCTAGAGTGTGGCAACTCTTCATTTCTTGCTCTCATTTGCCATTCAGTGAACAAGATAGCTAAAATGTCATTAACGTAGACATCAATTACACCATCTCTTAGTTTTCTAACACCATCTAAATTATCAATAACGTCAACAACTTCATATATGTTTCTATCTTGAAATTCACGAATAACCGGAAAATTAAATCCTTTATTAACTCCAATAGTTTTATTTTTAAATGATTGCGGCCACGGTTCAATAGGCAATTCCGTAAAATTTCTATTAATAACTGCAACTAATCCCTCTTCCATTAAAAAAATGGAATAATCGACCCAAGGTCTTTCATCTGGTCTAAAATATGGAGGGAATAAAGCTAAAATTTCACCCGATTCGAGTTTTTTAATACCTTCTGACCAACTAATAGGAACAAATTTAAAAGTGTAATCTTCTAACTTTTCATCAACAATTTTTAATAAATCAACATAAATGTCAGATGATTCATTATTTTCATTAACATATGCATATGGAGGATAACTTTCGTCATGATATAACTCAACTTCTATTATATTAGCAAATAAATTAATTGGATAAATAAACAAAAATATAATCAAAAAAAATATTTTATACACTCTGCACTTCTCCTAAATTTAAGTTTAAACAATCATTTCTGCAATGACAGTTTCTACTTTATTAAGTTTTATTTTAATATAAAAAAAGAGGAGCTAATATAGCTCCTCTTCTTAATTTAACCAATTTTTAATTAAAAACTTACGTTAGTTTTAAATCTAATTAGATGGTCGTCCGTTTTGTTAAGATTCTCAAATTTTAGATTATCATAACTAAGTTCAAATGATAGTGAAGGTGTATATTTATGAATAACACCAACTGACCAATTTGTAACTTTTTGATCAACTGTATTTTCTTGTGTTACCAGTACATATCGACCAAATGTAGACCATGTATCAGACCATTTTTGTTCAAGTTTACCAAACCAAGCATTTGTTCTTTCATCAAATGCCATATTACTTCTACTTACAGCAAATACTACATCAGCACTATATTTTGCAAAAGGATCATTCTGAAGAACAAATCCAGCATCCCAATTATTATATTCAACCCAAAGATTTGTATATTTTAGAGTTGACTGAGGAACAAAGAAACCTACTCTATAAGCGTTAGGATTAGATTCATTTGTTACCATCCAGAAAGGATCAAGATTCTGTCTCCAATATTCACCAAATACTAGGAAATAATTTCTAAAATTATATCTAGAATTAATATTATATGCAGTTACATTATCATTAGTTCCTAGAGTAGTAGCATCTTTAAAATTCCAATGGAAATATTGTAGACCTATTTGGAAATTTTCTGTAGCAAAATCGGCTCTTGCACCATAAGCTAGAACATCACTATTTGGATCCATAAGATCTTTATTATGAGTATTTCCAAAATCTTCTCTATTTATAAAAGCAGATGCATAGAAATTAGCATTGAAAACTTTTGTAAATAAGAAACCATCTTTTTGAACATCTGTAAACCAAGGTTTATTATCTACATGGTATCCCCAATCAAGAGTAAATCTACCAATAGTCATATCAAAATCAAATGGCATCTTTACTTTAATAAAGAAATTTTTCCAATATAGATTATCAAGATTAGTATCGTTATCAGCAGCTAGAGTTGCATGAAAACTTACTTTATCATCTACAATTTTTCCGAAATGCAGTTCAGCGGTATCAAATCTAAACTTTTCTTTATTTGAAAGGCCATATACTGAATCATTTTCACCAGCAAAATCCGCAAAAAATGTAAACTGACCTGATAGTTTCCATCCACCAAGATTATCTTCAAGAACTGCTACTCTGGAATCCAGTTCATTTACTTTTACACCAAGTGCAACAAGTTCATTTTTAAATTCAATTACAAGTTGTTTTAGAAGTGCCACATCTTGTTTAGACGCTTTCATAAGATCTACATTTGCTAGAGTTCTGGCTACAACAGATGCTAATTCATATCTTGTAGCAGGTTTATTTCCCCTAAAAGTTCCATCCTCATATCCAGTTACAATGCCTCTTGCATTTAACTGTGATACTGCATCATATGCCCAATTGCCTAGAGGTACATCAACAAAAGGATTAATATTACCAAATCCAATACTAGCAATACTAAATACCATAAATACTGATACTACTACACTAAAAATTACTTTTTTCAAGATTCAAAAACCCTCCAAAAATATATAATATTGTTTTTGAATTGTTTTAATATAAAAGTTGCCTCGTTTCCTTTTAATTAAATCAATTCTTCAAAAGACATAGGATTAATCCCATCATTTAATTTCTTAAACGTCATAGGATTTCTAATAGAAATTTGCGCTATTTTACTAATTATTATAGAAATATCACCACACTTTCTTATGGAAAGAATTTTAGAATTTAAAATCCTATTCTTCTTCATTTATTTCCATATCTTCAAAAGTAATATCTACATCATCTTGAATTGCTAGAGAATTAACTCCTTCTTTTTTCAGAAGATTAATAACTTTACCTTTAATCTTTTCAATTGCTTTACCATTGCCCGCTAGACTAAATAGAATTCTCACATCATGGTTTTCAACTGTACTTTTCACTTAAATCATCCTTTCAATATTAACTTCTAAGATTTTTCTATTTTAACACATTGAAATCGTTTTGTCAAGCTATTTTTTAAAATAAGATTCAAAGTCATTTTTAACTTTTTCTTCATCAAGAAAGTGTGGAAAATTTTTAATTATTAAGTCTAAAAAGTTTTTAAAAAGATTCAATAAATCAATTTCATTGTTCATTAAAATATTATTTGTTAAGATAAATGAATATGTTGGTATAGAAACTAAATCACCAGTATCATCTAATTCTAGAATTGTTTTTTTAATGATAACACTACCAAAAAAACCTTTACGATCATGATTTTCAAAAATTGAAATAATAGTAGATATGGGAATATCATCATCTTTTACAATTTTAGAATATTCTTTTTTAAAAACTTCAAAAGCTTCATTATACTGCATTTTATCTGAACAATATACAGTAGTTTCTTTTTCATTAAATTCAACATTAAATCCCACTATTCATCATCACCTTTCAAAAGAAGATTTAACTAAACATTTAAATTAGTTAGTTCTTCTTTCATTGCTACTAAATCTCCTATTCCCAAATCTAAATTATCTTTATTCAAAAGTTTAGAATTTAAACCTATAAAATTTGGTGAAGATTTTTTTTCAAAATAATTTCCTTCGTCAAAAACTTTTCCGAAATTAAAAACAACTTTACAAAATTTGACTTTTTTAAGTTCTTCTGCAAAATTTAAAAATTCATTCAAATCTTTTAGAAAATCACTTTTATTAATGCCTATTTTTTGAATTTCTTCTATTTCATAAGCTTTTTCAGTTGGAATTGTATCGTGCAAAAAGGCATTGTGTTTAATAAATCTAATTGCTATTTGATTGGATCTAACATTAGAACAATTAAAATGAAAAGGCCCAATGTTATAATTTAAAATCCAATTTCCACTATTATTAGTTGTTATAAGTGCTTTTTTTTGTTTAAAAAAATCACGCATTGGTTGCAATTCTTTATCAACTAATTCACTTATTTTTGTGTCATTTAAATCTTTTCTTTTAGATTTAACATAATCAAAAAGAACTGATGGATTAAAACCTGAGATGATGGTATTTTTCACATTTGATAGTTCTAAAATCTCATTTAACAACATCTTGTAATTCTTTTCCAATTTTAGCAACTTCTTTCTTAGTTATCTTATAATTAATTTTATAATTTTAAATTAATTGATAAAATTTATAAGCCACTAAGTTTTTAACCAAGTGGCTTAATAATTTCTAAGATTTTTCTATTTTAACACATTGAAATCGTTTTGTCAAGTTATTTTTTAAGATAAACTTTTAATGCTTTTTTAACTAAATCATTTTCTAAATCTTCTGTTGAAACATCTTTGCATTGATTTAAACATGCACACATTCTTCTTGCTAGTTCTGGATCATCCGTTTCAAATAAAATTTTATCTTCTTCATCAATAACATTATCATCTTTGGTTAAAAATATAAATTCCGTCATAATTAAACCTTCTTTTAATCAATAGTATGTTTAAAAAATTCACTTCTCATAATTTCAGATGCTTCATTATTTACAAATTTCTGCAATCTTTTAGTTTCTTCATTTGTTAGATCAAAATTAAATTCTTTTTCAAAATCTTTAAGAATATCTAAATTATACTCTTTAAGCACATTACCAAAATCTTTTTTTGATACTTCCCCAATATGAGATAATACATTATGAAGTCGATTTATTGTAATAAATTCAAGAATTGCTTCTCTTGCTTCATTTTCAGTATCAGACATATTAATTTCTTTTACTACTTTAATTTTATTACTTTTCATTTTTTCAGAAAATTTATCATTCTTATTTTTAAGAATAACTCTTTGACCATTACCAAATTGATGTTCAATAAGAGGTTTAATTACAACACCCTCAGTAATATTATTTTCAATAGATGGTAAATGAAAAAGTTTGTGTATCATATCAGGTTCATCATTCGGATAATTTAAACATTCATCAAGTGTTCCTACAAAAAGAGTAGGAGTAAAAAGAATATTACAATTTTCAAATACTTGTGTTGCTAATTCCCAATTCATATATTGATTTCCATTTTCAGTAGGCGTAGCAATATCAAATGCAATAAAATCATTATGAGGACAGTATTGAATTCTTCCTTGAATTTTTTTAGAACCTGGTACTTTATTCACATCTGGGTGATTATATACACCACCAAAATTCTCACCAAATATAATAATGCTTTCAATATTATTTAACGGATACATTGACTGTACTTCTTTTAGAGCACACTGAAATCTTGTTCTATACTTTTCTAAATTATCTAGCATACAGTCAAAATTTGATCCATCCGTAACTACATCCGAACGTCTTGCTATTTTAATATCATTTTTTGAAATAATATACGAACCATTTGAGCCATCTACTTTAGGAAGAACTACCCATTTTACATTTCTATCTACAACTTCTCTAATAAAAAATAAAGTTTTTTCTTGATATGAATTTTCTATTTCACTAAATTTTTTCCACATTTATCATCATCCTTTCTTTTAATCAATTATAGCATATAATTAACAATTTGTCAAGGGTTAATGATCCATCTTTGACTTCCCATTTAAGTCTTCTATTTGATCATTTATTTTTTTAATAATCTCATCTGAGCAAAACCAGCAATCCCATCCACATCTTTTTGTAGGTGTACATCTTTGACAAATTTCTGAAAAAGTTTGACATTCAATCATAATTTTAATTAACCTTCTTTATCATATAAATTTAAATTTTCTTGACATATGTATTTCTGGATAATTTTTAGAAAATATTAATAATTCTTGATTTTTTCCTTTTTGCTTTCCTAAATCTTCTTTACTAAATGCCATACTATACGCCCATCCAGTTTCAATCATTTGATAATCTTTATATAATTCTTTTATTTGATTACTATTATTATATGACATTAACCACATAATATTAGTATTATCTAAAATTTCTTTTAATTTATAATGATCAAAATTTTTATGAGTATTACCATTTTCACCATATAATCTATTATTTTTTTTAATTAACCAATATGGGGGATCTAAATATATAAAATCAACAGAATTTTTATTTTTTATTAGCGATTCTTCAAAAGAACCTCCCTGTATTTTTATATTAATATTTTTATATATTGATAATCCATCTATTAATTGTTTTGTAAAATCTTTTCTATTTAATGCAGAATAACCTCCACTATAGCCAGTACCAGAAAAACTACATAAATTTACATAATAAAAGTATGCAGCATTTGTTATATTTTTCTCAAAAGGAGTTTTTAATAATCTATAAAAATCCTCTTTTCCATAAGATAAACATTCATATAGATTTTTTATAAGATTATCATTATCATGTATTAAATAATGATAAAAATTTAATAATCTATCATAAACATCATATGCATATACATTAACATTAAATGAAGATAACGCAAATTCTACTGAACCACCACCACAAAAAGGACTTAACATTTGTTTTATATTATTTGGAATTAAAGACATTAATATTGATATAGCTCTAAATTTACCACCTGGATACCATATAGGAGATATTAGATATTTTTTATTTTTATTTAAATCCCATATATTATTTTTTATATGAATATTTTCTATTTTTGTATTATTTATTTTAAAACCCAAATTTTATCATCATCCTTTCTTCAAAATTATAGCACACATTGAATTTTTATGCAACCTAAAATTAAAATTAATAATAAGGATTAAAAAATTAAAAAGGTTGTGTTTATGTTGAATGTAATTAAAGAATTAGATGTTATTTTATCTGAATATTATAAGAATGTAATTGAGATTGCATTTTGTGATAAATGCCATGAAGAAAGTAATGCAGAAGATTTAATTTATTTAGATGATATTAAATTATGCAAAGATTGTTATGACAAAAAAGAAGGGGTTTAAACCCCTTCTTTTTTAATTAAATTTTCAAATTGATTGCTAAATTCAATTTTTAAATTGTCAGAAATTTCTTTAGCTTTAATTAAAATTTCTCTGGCTTCTTCTTTTGAAACTTCTCTATCTGTATAGCTAAAAATTTCAGAAACTAATTTAGAATCTGGCAAACCTTTGTATTTAACATTACTTCCTCGATAATAAAAATTAAAATCATCAATAACAAAAAGTTTTTTTCCATTATATAATAAATCTGTTCTTAATGAATAACTTTTAGTAGTTTCTTTTCTTATTTCAGATTTTAAACTAAATTTATCATTAATTAAAATATTTTTAGTGAACTCTCGAAGAAGTTTTTGTTGATCTTTCGGATTTAAATTTTCAAAATCACCTTTAAAATAATGACTTTTCTTATTGAGAATTTTAGATAGTAGTGCATTTATTTCTTTTACAATATTAACCATTTTATAAAACACCCTCTTAAAAAATTAATTATATAATTAATTTTTTAATTTTATTCATCTTTTTAAACTTCAACTCCTATAACAGTACCATTTTCTTTTCCTGTATATCGAGGGTCTTCTAACTGTCTTCTTATATTTTCATTATTTTTTGCCATATAAACACCATATATAAATTTATAAACATCATTTTTATTTGCTTTATCCAATTCCAGATTATCATTTTCAAGCATTCTATTTATAAAAGGTATTGAACTAATTATAAGATTTATACATGCAGCATACATTTTTCGATTTAAAGTAAATAATGTACCAAATCTCATGCTATCATAATAAGTATCTGAATATTGTTTCCAATCTTTAAAATTACAATTTCTAATAAAATCACGATTTAATGAAAATAAATTCATATAATTATCATAATAGTTATATGAAATATCAGATATATTAAAATTTATTGCATTATTAGAATATAGATATGTAATAATATGATTTCCTTCATTAAGAAGCATCTCATATACTTGTCTAGAAAATTTATTATCTTCCACATAATAATATTCTAAATTGCTATTATTAAAATGATTTTTATTTTCAATCAATGTTATTTGATAATGTTCTTCTAGTAATGCTGTATATTGTAATATAAAATGAAAAACATCTATAATTTCTTCACAAATTAAAAGACTTGAATTATATAAGTCTTCTTTGTTTTTATAAAATTTTACTTTGTTATAATAGTTATTGACTGCATCTTGTACTTCAAATATCTCATCATTCATTGCAATATAATTATGATTATAAATATGTTGATATAAACATTTAATTAGTTCATAACCTTTTACATCATTATTAAAATGTCTTTTTTTAATCATATTAGAATTTAAATTATTTCTCATCATATCATATTGTGTTTTAAGACATTGTGATAATACATAGCCAGCTAATTGTGAATGTGAATCAAAATTATAAGATTCTAATTCTTTAATTTTTTCTATAATGATATTTTTATTTTGTAAAATTGATAGCATACTCATCTCTATTTTTCCTCATTATTTTTAAAAAATTCTTTTTTTAAGTTTTTATATACTTCTAAGTTTTTGTTAGCAGTTTCCCATAATCCAATTTTCATAGATCTATAAACTTCATCATCACCAAATTTATCTTTATATAATTTAGTTGTACATAACTTATCTAAATTATGTATTAATTCTAGCACTAAATTGGAATTTTCACTCAAAAAATTTTTCAGCGAAGACATATTTAATCAACCTTCTCTAATCCATCAGGATCATAAGGAACTTCTATACCTTCTTCCGATGCTGCTTTTATTGTTTCTTCAGAAATTTCATCATCTAACATTAATTTAGTTACTTTTGATATATTTTTATTAACAAATTCTTCGGATTCTAGCAGAATTTTTTCATAATAATCTTTATCTTCCAGAAGTCTTTTGGCAAAATCTTTTTTATAGAATTTTTTAACTTCTTTAATTGCATCTTTTTCTTTCATATCTGGATTATCTCTCATTACATCTTTAACATCAGAATTTAAATAACACCATGCACCAGCTTGACATAAAATTTCTGTTGTTACAAGAAATTCACAAAAAGATTCTAATATATTTTCTTCTGTAAATCCTAATGAATAATCAAATTGAATAACTGTATTTTGAAATGGTCTAAATAATCTATTTTTTGTAGGTGTTGAAAGTTTAACACCTTGACCTTTTTCATCAGGTTTTATTTTATTTATTCTTACAATAATATCAGCAGTATGATGAAGTGCATAGCCACCAGGCATATTAAATATATCACCATAACGATCTTGATTAGCTCTAGCTTGATTGATAAAAATAATGCCAGCATTCATTTTTTTAACTTTAGTTCTAATACGTCTTAAATTCCTAGTCAGAACTTTGGATTGCGCTGCAATTTCTATTTGCTCAGCACTTCTTGAAACCTCGTCATTTGTAGGTGTTGCTGCAATAGAATCCCATATAATAATAATAGGCTCTTCTAAAGTATTAGCATCAAGTTTTGCTTTATAAATATCTTCAATAATTGAAAAGCATTCTTCCATTGTATCCGGTGCTGCATAAATCATATTGTCTAAATCTACATTAAATTGTTTAATACGAGGTTTTGTCATTGAACGTTCTGTATCTAAAAATACAGTTTCAATTTTTTGCTTTTGAATTTCAGAAATTAATTGTAAAACTAAACTTGTTTTTGAGGCTCCTTCAGGCCCATATAAACATATCATCTTACCTGATAATGGAATTCCTCCAGTTTTAGGTTTACCTGATAGTAAATAATTAATAGTTGGTATTCCAGTATTAACAAACTGAACTTCTGTAAGAATATCTACATTAATTGCATTTGGGTATTTTTTTGTAAGAAAACTTTTAATATCTTTAGCCATTTGTATTTTCAACTTCCTTTAATAGATTATTTATTTTTTTAATTTTATTTTCTTCAACTTTTGCTTCAAAAATTTTACCAAACATAACTTTAAGTTGTTGTATCATAATTTCAACATCGCCTAGTTCTTCTATAATTTCTTCAATAGAATTAGGTCGTTTTCTAACATAGTGCGATAATGCAACTGTCAATTCAGCACATTCTTCCATAGCTTGATGGCATTGTGAATCTTTTCCTCTTATTTCAATTATTTTCTTATATAATTCAATATTATCAATCATTTTTAAACACCTCACTTGTTATTGAAATTATATCACAAAATATTTTTTTTGTAAAGTACCTACATAAAATAAAAATTAATTATGATTATATAACTTAAGGGTAGGCTTATTGATATGAAAATGACAAAAGATATTTTAGATAAATTATTTGGTGAAAAATTATTTAATAAATATATCACTGTGCCCATAGTATTAGCAACGATGATTAGTTTAGGCGCATTAGGTTTTAATATACAATTAATTCAAGAGTTTGAATACTCTAAAATAACTTTATTGATAATGAATATATTATTAATTATATTCGGTTTTATCATAATAATTGCTAAAATAAATGAAATTAATTCAAATGTAAATATTAATAAAACTTATTTAGAAGAATTTAATAATTTAATTGAAAATATAAATAATAATTATGATAGTATAATTCATAAGATAGAAATTTTGTTAGTTAATAATGGTGATATGATTGTTATTTTAAAAGAAATAAATGAAGAGTTAAAAGGTATACCTAATATTAAAGCTTTACATTTAATTTTAGAACTTAAAAATAAAGGGTTATGGAATGAACTATTTAATGATTGTTTAAATTACACTTTAACATATAATCAAAATAATGCAAAAATAATAGACAGACAATTTGAAGATCACACTAAAAAGACCATTAAAAATTATATGGATTTTGTTAAAAAAAATATAAAATTATATCGACTTAATCCAAAAATGCTACCAGAAATAGAAACAGTTATTGCAAAACATAAGAAATTGATTAATGATGAAATTAGTAAAGATAAAAGAATTGATGAGAAATTATATACCATTTCAAATTTATTACAAGCTATGCATGATGATATCAACGCATTGGTTGAACGAAATTTACGCGAGCAACAGACAAATATTTAAAGGGGTCAGAAATTATGGATAAAATTTCGATGATCATAGTTTATTTTTTATTTTTTATTATATTTTTATTTTTTATTCAATACATTTTAAATATTAATAAAGATAAAAATAATTGTAAGATTATTAAATATTATAAAAATTTACCAAAACCAGTAATTATAATTGATATATTACATAATCGAATTGCTGATTATAATGATGATGCTGAAAATCTGTTTAATTTGAATATTGAATATGTTAAAAATTTAAGCATATTTGATAATTTTGACGATTATCTTGCAATTAAAAATAATATTAGAGATTCAATTGAAGGAGATTTTATAACACAAAATATAATGCTTAAAAACTCTTTATATAGTATTCATTATACTATTATAAGAGAGAATAATAAAAAATTTTTATGTATTCTTTTTGATGATATCTCTAATAAATTTGATTATTTAAAAAATTTAGGAATATTTTCATCCATAATTGAAGAAAGCCCTGATGGAATTATATTAGCAAAATATATAGATTATAATAAATCTCCTATTATTATTTATATGAATAAAACATTAGAAGAAATTACTGGTTATAATAGATTTGATGTTATTCAAAAACCTCTTAATAGTTTATTTGAAATGAATGTAGATGAAAAAACATTACAAAATATTGAAAAAAATATATATTCATTACGCCCAAGTACTTTGGATTATCAATATATAAATAAATTTGGTGAAATAAATTGGGTTGTGACTGATATTATTCCTGTAAATAATATAAACATTTCCAATTCTTTAAAAGTTCTAGATAAAATGAACATACTTAAAAAGATTGAAGGTTATAATAATATTGATAATTTAGGAATTGACATTTTTATTTCCATACATCAAAAAGATATTACTGATGTTAAACATTATGAAAATTCTTCAAAATCTTTTATATCCAGATTACAAAATACTTTAAAAGAAAAAATAACTTTTCATGAAAATATAGTTAGAAGTATTATATCAATTTTAAATACAAATGTCAATAACACGATGATTATAAACGATGTTCTAAAAATAATAGGTGAGCTTTTCAATGCTGATCGTTGTTATATTTTTAAATTATATGAAAAGAAAGATTATTTATATATGGATTATTTATATGAATGGGTCGAAGAAGGAATTACTCCAGAAATAAACAATCCAACTTTAAGCAATATATCATTTTCAGACGTTGGCGCGTATGATTTATATGCAAATTTAATAAGCAATAGAATTTCTAAAATTATAGTTTCGGATATTAAAGACCCTGCATTGAAATTCACTTTGGATGCACAAAATATTAAATCTATGATAGCTTGTCCTATATTTAAAGAAGAAAAATTAGTGGGATATATTGGAATTGATGATTGTACAAATGAAGATAGAAATTGGGATACTCAAGTTGAATTAGTCTTAAGAAAAGTGAGTGACAGTTTAAGTAATTTTATACATTAAAAAATAGTCTTGCGGATTAGGTTCTGCAAGACTATTATTTTAAATTATATTAAAATCTATTATTTTAAAACAATAGCCAATGTCAAAACTCCGACTGCTGTTTTAGAAGAAGAATCATCTATTTGTGATACTGCAAAAGCTCCTAATCCTAAAGTAAATAATTTATCCATTAATGTTTTTTGCTTTTGTTTTCTTACTTCTTCCGCTTTTACATCATATAGCATTTTATAATTATTTACATTCATATCTTTATATTCAATAATCTGATCTTTTAAATCAACTGTCTTTTTTAATACATCAATTCTTTCATCTTGAATAATATTTCTTTCTTGATGCAGTTTTCTTAATTCTTCTATCGTCTTATTTAAATACTCACTATCTTCTTTATACTGATCCAATAGTTTTTGACTGGTTACTAAATCATTGAATATATCTTCTCTTACTGCTATATAGTTATTATTCAATTTATATACAGGTTTTTCATTACTATAAGACATTCCTGCAAAATATGAGAAAAAGTTAACTAAAAAGACTAAAAAAACTGCTATTTTTACTTTTTTATTCATTTCTATATACACCTACTTTATTTTAAATTATCTAATTTTATATCTTATTATTACTATTCCAGAACCGCCGTTGCCACCTACTGTTGGAGTTCCTCTCCACGCACCGCCACCACCGCCCCCGCCTGTATTTTGAGTTGCTGATGCAGCTATAATTGTTTCAGTATTTCCTGATGCGTGACCTCCATTACCACCACCACCTAAACCTCCGTATCCAATAGTTCCAGTTCCAGAACCAATATATTGGCTACCGCCTCCACCACCAGCATAATAAGTTAAAGTACCATTTATTTTAGATTGTAAACCATTACCACCATTACCGCTTATATTATTAGAAGTTGCATTTTTACCTATTTCTCCTGCTCCACCTCCACCTCCACTACCATACGGATTAGGCTGGCCTAATCCACCAGAAAAACCTTGAGTCGTAGTTCCAGTTCCACCAGTACCAACATTAGTTCCTTCTGAAGACCCTGCACCACCACCAGAACCGCCTGATTTTCCATTTTTTAAAGAACTTGCAGTTTCACCATATACACCACCACCCCCACCGCCAATAGAAATTATATTATTAAAAGATGAATTTGATCCATTAATTCCTCTAGTTGCTTCTGTATTTCTAGTTAAACCACTAACAGGACCATTACCGCCAGCACCAATGACTACAGAATAATTTCCTTTATTAATAAACATGGGAGATTCTGGTTGACTATTTCCACCTGATAATTCACCTTTTACATTAGAACGATAACCTCCTGCACCTCCACCACCAGCTAAATCACCACCACCGCCACCACCACCAGCAACAACTAAATATTCAATTTCACCTTCACCACTTAATATTTCAAAATTACTACTACTAGTAAAAGTATGAACTTTATAAGTTATACCATTATCAGTAAATTCAGTAATTATACCACCAATAGCATTAATAAATGATTTTTTATTATTTTCAATTAAATAATCATTAGTAAGCCATATTCTGGAATCACTAGTTATTTCTTCATTACTAATAATTCCACCATATAACGATTTAAATTTATCAATTCCTAATATACTACCGCTGAATTTCATAAGAACTAAATAATATCATATTCAGTTAAAGATAATATTAAATCTACTTTATCGTTACCATTTGATAAAGCTTGTAATATATCATTTTCCATTATAATAGCTCCTACTAAATCGCCTAAAGGTTTGGCAGAAGCATTTGCAGGGATATTCAAATCTTTAACAAAATAAAAACTATTTTCTCCTTTTTTTAAATTAATAGATAATGGTACATCTTCATTTGTTAAATTTGAAGCTTGTATATGTGTTATTTTAGCTGCTTTATTTACAGAACATGTATAAATATTCTGTTCTGTATCCGTTAAATGAACAGCAAAATTTTTAATTCCATTTATTTTAATAGTCATAATCTCTAATCATCCTTTTAATATGATTCAATAAAATTTATAGTTAAAATAGTTTCTTCTTTAACAAAGTCATTTATATCACCAGTTCTAACTACATCGGTTATATCACCAGTTCTAACTACATCGGTTATATCACCAGTTCTAACTACATCGGATATATCATCTTGAGTTATAACATTTGTATTAACTAAAGTGTTTATTTCTGTTACATTTACCCATCCATATTCAATTCCTTGATAAACAAAAAGACCGCCAGAATTAGGGATATCTAAAACAATATCTTCTTCACTACTTTCAATCTTTTTACCATTTCTATCAATAGTTTGAGTACCAGATAAATTTTTCCATCCGATTTGATCACCAATTTCTGGATTTAAAGGTAATGTTAAAGTAATATCACCATGCATAAGATATCCTGTATTGGATTCAGCATCGGTAGAAATTGTTATGTATTCCCATGATAGACCACCTTTGCCTCCTCCAGTATTTAATTCTTCAACATTAACACCATTTATTTTACTTACATATATATCTTTCCACTTTTTTTGAATTGTTCCTAATGTTTGTAAATTATCGACGTTAGGAACAATATTTCTATAATCCATAAAATAATCCCCACTTCCATAAAAAATCATTCTATTATTAATTTTGATTTTTTCTTTCTATTTACTTTTTAAAAAAACTTGTTGACTTCTTAAATAATCTATGATATAATCATTTTGTTATAACAAATTGAAAGGAAGTTGATTGTGATGAATGTAGTAACAGCAGGAGAAAAAGGTAAGGCCGGAGTTCTAGTAGGGGAATTTGAAAATCTAAAATACAGTAAAATGAAAGCTGGAATGGCAAGAAAATCTTATGGTTCGGGTGGATGGTCGGAAATTAAAACTCCTGATGGTGAAGTTATTAGAGTAGATAATCCTTAAAACTTGAACTTAAAACTCTCTCATTTAAACGAGAGAGTTTTTTTATATCCTATTTACTTTTTTTAGAAACTATGATATAATAGATATATGAAAGGATTTGATTAAATATGAAAAAACTAGATATAATTGATGTTGTTAAAGATTTAATTGATAGCACAAAAATTCTTTTAAAAAAAGATTTTAAAAATACATGTTCTCATGATGAAGTTTATAGAGGTGGTGCAATTTGGACTATTTGTAGTCAATGTGGAAAAAAATGGGCTGATGATGAAGGTGGAATGTCAGAATATCAAGATCCAGAAGAATGGGATGATGCTCAAAAAGCTATTGATAATGGTGAAGAATTATTAAAACGACTAGAAGAATTTGTTAAAGCTAGATATGGCATTTCTTATAGAGCTATTACAAAAAATGATGGAAAGGACTGTTTAAATGACTAGTGCAAATTATGAAATGTGTACTGATCCTCTTGATATGGAAAATTCTGAAATATTAGGTGATGGTGAAGATATTTATACTGAAGAAGAAATAGAAGAACTTAATAAAAAGGAAAAAGAAGCGGCATTTTCTGAATATTTTAATAAGCTAAATAATATTCCTATTAGTGATGATTTTAAGCATAAACTAATTGAAGTTGTTTTAATGTTACTTAATAAAGGGCATAGTGGTAGTTCATATGATTATACAGTTAGTAGGATTTTATATTATCTATATAAAAATATTTCTTTAGAAAAAATTAAAACGGACTTACCTGAATATTATAAAGAAGATGCTGATTCATTTGAAAGAACAATTGCAGAAAATATTATTGATGTAATAGAAAAATTTAGGTCTTATTTTAATAATCCACAATATTCAATGTTTTTTATTGATCTTCTTCAGAAATTATTTTATCATAATCCAATTAATAAATATATTACATTTGAAGATGATAAATGGGGAGAGAATACTTTTAATCTTGATAAATCTGTTAAACATTCACTTTATCAGCATAAGGAATCTAGTGATGTTTTTAAAGAAGTTGATGAAGATGGTAAAATAAATATTTTCCAGATAGGTTATTTTATTTTTGAAGATGAAGATGGTTATACGTATACCAATGGGAATAGCATAATTGATTTAAATGATTATGATTATTGGCATCCACATTCTATATTAGTAACAAAAGATATTGTTCAAAGATTAATAAACGAATATAGAAGTCATAATGTTCTATTTAATTAAAAGGGGGACTTTAATATGATAGAAAGTTTACAGCGTGATGATTGTTTAGTAGTGATTGATTATCAAAAAGATTTTGTAGATGGTCTTCTTCCATGTAATCAGCCAGCTAAAGATATTGAAAATTTTATAATTGAATGTGTAGAAGAATTTCACAGTATTAATAATGAAGGAAATGTTATTATTACATTGGATACTCATGAAATTCCTAAATATACAATTTCAAATGAAGGTAAATATTATCCAAAACATTGCGAAAAATATACCGAAGGTTGGTTGCCTTATGGTAAACTAAAAAATTATATGAATTATACAAATACACATGTAATAGAAAAAGATACTTTTGGATCTATTCATTTAGTTAATTACCTTCATACTAACATGAAATTTAAAAATATTTATGTTACTGGTGTTGCAACTAATGTGTGTGTTTTGCATAATGTAATTTTAATGTATAATATGCTTCCAGATGTTAAAATTAATGTTCTAGCTAAAGGGTGCGCCTCTTTTGATGAAACATTGCATAAACAAGCATTAAAATTAATGGAAGGTTTTGTTAACGTAATTTATTAGATTATTATAAGGGTTGAAATTTAAATTTCAACCCTTATAATTTTTAGAAAGGGTTGATGAAATTGATTAAAATAAATGGAAATGTTATTGAAAACACAAATTATCCTAATGGTGAAATTAAATTAAATACAAAAAGTATCGTAGATTTTATATATGATTCTCGTATGATATCATCAAACTCTGAAAATAAGAATATAATTAGTTTTTATCCATACAATCCTAATGATATTTTAGAATTAGTATTTACTACTAATTATATAAAACAATGTTATAATAATATATTTTCTGAATTTATACTTGATATTAAATATTTACCATATTCGAGAATGGATAGAATTAAAAATCTAAAAAATGATGTATTTTCTTTAAAATATTATTGCGATATAATCAATAATCTAGGTTATAGTAAAATACAAGTAGAAGATTGTCATTCTGATGTTGGGGTTGCATTACTAAATAATAGTATAAATGTGAATTCATTTATGTATAAATTTAAAAATACATATTTAAATGTATATGATGAATCTTTATTAAAAGGTGATTTTTATATTGATGCTGAAAGATTAAATATACATGAAATTATGCAAAAACATACTTATATAGTTTATCCAGATACTACTGCAATTAAAAGATATAGTGAAATGTTTAAAGAATATAAAAAAATAATTTCATTTAAAAATAGAAATTGGGAAACTGGAAAAATTGAATCTATCGAAGTTATAAATAGTAATAAGGAATCTATAACTAAAAATTCAATTGCTTGTATTGTTGATGATATATGTAGTTATGGTGGAACTTTTATTGGAGTTTCTGAAAAGTTGCGTGAAATGGGTTTTGGAACTATAGTATTAGCTGTTACACATTGTGAAAATAGTATATTTTCAGGAAACATATTTAATGAAAATTCATATATAAATTATGTAATTACTTCCAATTCTATATTGAATCCAAAAAATGTTGAATGCTTAAATAAATTAACAATAATGGAAATTTAATGGAAAGGTCTGATTATTGATGTTTGATTACAACCCAATGCTTTTGACAGACTTTTATAAAACAATACATTATAAATTATACCCAGAAAATTCTAATAAAATATATTCTTATTGGATACCAAGACAAAGTAGATTAGAATATGATAAAGTTGTAGTTTTTGGTATTCAAGCATTTATTCAAGAATATTTAATTGATTATTTTAATAAATATTTTTTTGAAAAAGATATAAATGAAATTTTACGAGAGTATATGAGATTAATAGAATATACTTTTAATTCAAATATTATTATTGAAGATTTAAATCATATTAAAAAACTTCATAAATTGGGATATCTACCATTAGAAATTAAAGCTATTAAAGAGGGATCGTTAGTAAATATAGGAATACCAATTATTGAAGTAAGTAATACAGATAATGAATATTTTTGGCTTGTTAATTATTTAGAAACTTTATTATCTTCTTCTATTTGGCATCCTATGACATCAGCAACTATATCATATATGTTTAGAAATATTGTAAATAAATATTATAATATTTCATCTGATATTAAAACTAAACATGGTGCTATGGGTGATTTTTCTTTAAGAGGTCAAACATCTATTAATTCGGGTATAGCTTCAAGTGCAGCATTTTTAACATCATTTTCTAAAACAGCAACGATACCTTCAATTCTATATCTTGAAAAATATTACAATTGCGATATTAAAAGTGAAATTGTTGGTACGGGAACACCTTCTACTGAACACTCCGTAATGTGTTCTTATGGTAAAGAAAATGAATTTGAAGTATATGAAAAAATACTAGATATCTATAAATCTGGTCCTATAAGTATAGTTTCAGATACTTATGATTATTGGAATGTTTTAACTAATTTTATTCCTAGATTAAAAGATAAAATAATGTTAAGAAAGGGTAAAGTTTTAATACGTGGTGATAGTGGTAACCCTGTTGATATTGTATGTGGCAATGAATATTCAGATAATATTAATGAAAGAAAAGGAACGGTGGAAATTTTATGGGATTTATTTGGTGGCACAATAAATTCAAAAGGATATAAAGTTTTAGATTCACATATAGGGTGTATTTATGGCGACGCAATTACTTTACAAAGAGCAGAAGAAATATATACAAAATTGATAAATAAAGGTTTCTCTGTTGAAAATGTAGCTTTAGGTGTTGGTTCTTATAGTTTACAATACGTAACTAGAGATACTTTTGGGTTTGCTATGAAAGCTACACATCTTGAATATAAAAATAACGAATTTATAGCATTATTTAAAGACCCAATAACAAGTAAAGATACAGTAAAAAAATCTCCAAAAGGAATATGCTATGTATATAAAATTGGAGAGCAATATCATTTAATGGATAATTTTAATTCTGAAAGTATTAAATTAGTAGAATACAATAATCAATTAGAAACTATTTTTAAGAATGGTGTTATAATGAGAAAACAATCATTAAAAAATATTAGAAATATTTTACATTCATACTCTGGAGGATTTTAAAATGATAGTAAATTTTGAACTTGTTAAAAAGATTAAAAGTTGGATTAAAGAATATTTTGATAACAATTCAAATAGTCAAGTAGGTCCAAAAGCTATTATTGGTATTTCTGGTGGTAAAGATAGTGCTGTATGCGCTAAACTATTGTGTGATACAATTGGCCCAGAAAACGTGACATGTGTATTGATGATGTCAGAAGAAACAAAAAAAGATATGGATTATGCAATTGAATTTGTTACTTCTTATTTAAAAGCTAATATTGTTTTAATTGATCCAAAATATATTTCTGAATTAAAAAAATTATTTAAAATGACAATAGATGATAATTTATCAGAACAAGCATCTATTAATATTACACCTAGAATACGAATGACTATTCTTTATATGTTAGCAAGTACTTTACATGCTAGAGTATGTGGGACTGGTAACTTGTCTGAAAGAACTGTTGGTTATTTTACAAAATGGGGCGATGGAGCTTGTGATTTTAATCCTATTGGCAATTTAACATGCACAGAAGTTTTAGAAATTGGTAATATTTTAGAAATTCCATCTTATATAATGAATAGACAACCAGAAGATGGTGTTTCTGGAAAAACAGATGAAGAAAACATGGGATTTTCTTATAAAGAATTAGATGATTATATAAGAAAAACTAATTTTGCTTCATTTAATTATCCAAAAATACTTATTATGGAAAAAGCAAATCGTCATAAAAATAATCCAATTCCAATGTTTGAAATTAATTAAGATTTGAAAAAGTAGATTCTTTAGGGGTCTACTTTTTTTATTGACAGATTACTAATTTTATGATATAATCTATATAGAAAGGAAGTGTTTGAAATTGAATTCTAAAGATTATTTGAATATCCCTACATATGATGAGTGTATGTCATTAGTAGAATCAAACCCAGATGCTTTTATAACCAAAGATGAAAATGTAGATGGTATTGATGTAACTACATTCGGTTATCGACTTGCATCATATTCTGATTTTACTCTTAATGGTGCTAGAAATATGAGAGGAATTACATTTAGAAAAGACACTAAAAAACTCATTGCTCTTCCTTTTCATAAGTTTTTTAATTATAATGAGAATCCTTATACAATGGACGAATCAATTAAAAATAAAAATATTGTGAGAATTACAGAAAAATATGATGGCTCTCTTATTTATTTTTTTATAATAAATGGAAAACTATATGCTAAAACAAAAATGAATTGTTTTAGTGAACAATCTGAATGGGCCATGAAAATTGTAGAAAACATTTCCTTGCTTAAAAAGGGCATTATTGATCTTATAAATAAAGGATTCACACCTATGTTTGAATTTATCTCGCCTAGAAATCAAATAGTTATTCTTTATTCATCAGAAGAACTTGTATATCTCGGTGCTAGAAATATGAATACAGGCGAATATAATTTTGAATATAAAATGAAAGATTGTAAAAATGCCGAATATCTTCCTTTTGATTCTATTGAAACTTTAAATAAAATTCTTAAAGATTATTATGGTCATGAAGGTGTTGTTGTAACTTTTGAAGATGGTGATATGGTAAAATTCAAAACATCTGAATATTTTAATCTTCATAAAGTTAAAGAAAATATTTATAATGAAAAGGCTATAGCTAATCTAATTCTTAATGAAAAAATAGATGATATAAAAGCTGCATTTTCGACATCGAAAGAATTAGTTGATTATATTGAAGATATGGAATTTAAAATTAAAAAACATTATTTTAAATTAATTAATCATGCACAGAAGTTTTATAATTTTAATAAAGAACTTGATAGGAAAAATTATGCTATCAATGGTCAAAAAGAACTTTCTAAAATAGAATTTGGTCTTGCTATGGAATTTTATCTTAATGGAATGTATGATATTGAAAAATTTAAGGAACGATTTATTGATAAAAAAATGTGGGAAGAAGAATAATTGAAAGGTAGTGATAATTGATGAATATTGATAGTATGGATTATTCAAAACGGATTAAATTTCTTGAAACATATTTAGTTTTGACAGGTAATGAATCGCATTTAAATAATTATGTATCAAAATTTTCTTTAAGTAAAAAAGAAAAGTTTAAAGTTAATGCTATTTTAATGGAAAATTGGCTTAAAAAATCTTCTGATGAAATTAAATTTATTAAAAAAGAACTTAAAAATCTTGTTCTCATAATGAAAAAACACTCACGTCGAAATGGATTTGACGTACAATATTATAATTATAAAAAACAATTTTCAGATTGTCAAAGTAAATTGTCTAAAATACAAAAAGAGCATCGTCTTGTTTCAGTTCTTCATTGTGTTTATTGGAATAATTTTATTCCAGAGATTAATGCAAAAAAGAATTTGAATTGGATTCATCTAGCAATGTATACTCAAGATTTAAAAATTGATAATATTGACCGAATTAAAAATTTTATTAAACAATTAAAATCATGATTAAAATAAACGAAGCATCTCTTAAACCTAAACGCATTATTTCTTATTATTATGACGGAAATATGAAAAATTTAGAAGAATTTATAACTTTAATCAATAAACGAGCAGATCCTAGTGCTTTAAGATTTTTTATTGATAAAAGTGAAAATGAAATTATAAATGATTCTATTTTAGATAACTGTCATTATTGGTGTTGTTCTTTTGTGAAAGGTCAATATATTTGTGCTGACTTTAAAGATTTAGATTTTGATTTATGTTCAGATAGTTATTATCGTGATGTTAATATATTTTCTATTGATGAAGATGAATTTAATTGGCGTTATGATATTAAAAAAAGTAAATGGACAGAATAAGAAAGGATTGATTAATTATGAGTTTCACTACTTTTAGACTTATTTTTGCAATAATTAGTATTATTATAATTTCTATTAAATTACATCATTTAGCTATTAAACGTAATGAAAATGTAAATATTATATATTCATTTTTTGGTGGTTTATCTATAGGTTTTCTTTTTGGAATGTTAACGATTGGTTAAAATTTATTAATTTTTGTTAAATCATTGAAACTGATTAAGAAAGGTGTTGAATTATAAATGAGATTTCAGAGTGTTTACGATGAAAAAGGATTTTTAATTTTTGATAATAAGATAATTATTAACAAATTATGTTATGAGTCAGATGATATTGATAAACTGATTCACAACTTAACACTTTTTGAAAATGATATTGGTGCTTATGGAAAAGTTTTTGAAGGATATGAATGTGGGATGGGTTGGGATGAAATACAAGAAATTGCATTTATAGAAACGCCTGATATAATTATAATTGGAACTGGATGGGTGACAAATCAAATATTTTTTGATATTTTAAATGAATTTTTTGATGAAAAGTTAACAGATTATTTAATTGATATTAATGATGATGGTAATTTATATTGGAGTTTAAATCCTGATGGAAACTAAAATTTATTATACTTTAGATTATATTGGACAAAACATTAAAGAATGCCAAGAACTAGAAAAGCAAGGAAAATTAGAAGAAGCAAAAAATAAAGAAAAAGAAATGATTGGAAAAATAACAAATTCTGAAGGAATATATATTGGATATAATTTATATATGATTGGTAATGGAAAAGTTAGGACTGTTAAAGAAATTGAATTCATAAAAAATAAAGGTGGAATTTAAAAGTGAAAAAATTTATCATTGCAATTATGTTTGTTATGATGATTTCTAGTACAGCTTTTGGACATGATTATTGCGGTCAAAAATGTAAAGAAGTTTATAAAGAAAAAAATGATGAAAATACTTATTTTTATGTAGCAGAAGGTTGTGCTGCACATAGAGCATTTCAAGAATTTAAATTATATGAAATGGATATAGGCGGTGTTGATGTAGGCTATTTTGTAGATAAAATTAATGAAATTCCTAATCAAACAAATGCTACTGTGATGTGGTTAGCACAAACTCCTAATTCAAAGAAACCATTATATGTTAAAATAACTCTTATTCTTCTTGATTTTCCACAGCCAAACATGCAAATGGGAATTGTTATGGATGTTCAATTTAAAAATGATGATTATGTGAATTTTGATGTTAAAACAACTTCTGAACTTAGTGGTCGTGGTTATAGGACAAGTACAGTTTATGGATTTTTTGATTTTATGATAGATTATCTAGCTGAATAAGAAGGGGTGTATGTTAATTTTGGGACATTTTCTTAATAAATTAGCAGATATATATTGTTATTTTTTTGATCATAAAGTTCATACACTTTTTCATACTGTAATTTATGATGGAAAATTCCCAAAGCATATTTTTGAAACAATTAAAAAAAATGCTTATTGGTCTCCAGAAGAAATAATTGAAGGATGCTTACAGATTGAAAAAGATGAATTTATAAACTCAAATAATTCTAAAGTTAAAGTTATCTGTAAAGAATGTATTCGTTGTGGAAAGATTTTTGTGGAAGCGGAAATTTTGGATGATAATGAATTAAAACTACAAGAACCTATTAGTTAATAATTTTATTTTTAAAAGGGGTTTTTTTATGAAATATTTTGTTTATGATATTAAGAATGAAGAATTTATTTTTACGACGACTTCTTTTAAAGATAAAATTTTTCCCGATCTGGTTTTTCCTGGTTGGCATAACTTTAATTATTGTGTTCCTAATAGTACTTATTATACTCCATATATGATTTATCTTGAAAAATACAAATACATTAGACTTGCATTTGGTAAGAATTATCATATTAGATTAAATGAGCTTGCACATTGTATTAATGATTATCAAAAAAATAAATTAAAAAGATTTATTATTATTGATTCTTTTGATCGAGTTATTCATGCTGATGTATTTAGAAATATATTTATTGAAAATTATAATAATGGTTATTATAATGATAGATTTTATAATAAAATTTCTCAAAATATGATATTTAACAAACGAAAAAGGAATTATATTAAAGCTATAAATGCAAACCAAGAAGGAAATGAAATTAAATTTTATAGTAATTATTGGAAATGTGATAAATTGACATATTCTTTTAGAAATGATTCTGTTCCTGGAATTCGTCATAGTAAGAATTATCATCATTTTAGAAAAGTTAGAACTTTAAATGAACTTAAAAATGTATTTGACGAAAAAGATTTAAATTCTCAACTTGATGAATTTATTAAAGATGATTCGTTGCTTGAATGGTCAGACGATAGTGAAATTATTGAAAAAGAATATAATTATGAAGATTATAATATTAAAACATCACCAAATTTTAAAATAGTTGTAAATAAAAGGATTGCTAGAAAAAGAAATATTCCTACATATTGGGATGATGTATATATTCATAATGAAAAGAATTGGAAGCGAAATAGTAAAGCCAGAAAATCTTGGGGAAAACATATTTTGAAAGGACGTGTAAAAAATATTGAATACAGCGATATTGAGTTATAATCATATATTAGTTTTACTTGTAATTATTATTTTTTCATTTATTGGGTTTGGATTTTTTATATTTAATGCAGTGACAAATACAATGAAATATAATCATAAGCAATTAAAAGATATTCATACTTCTATATTTGATAATCACATGGAATTAAAAGACCAAATATTACAAAATGAATTAATGATGGATGAAAAAGATTATAAAATAAAAGAAGAACTTAAAAATAAAATTGAATTAAGATATAAAGATAGTTGTAATTTTGTTTCATCTATTTCAAAGGAAAATAAAGAAAGATTTGATCCATTAGAAAAATTTATACTTGATTTTTTTGCGGGTGCTAAAAATGATATTCATAAACTATATGAAAATTATGATAAATTAAATGAAAATCATGAATCTTTCGATCAATTAATTAATTATCTAGATAATAAAATTGATCACGTTATTGATATATTAGAAAAATATAAAAAAGATGTAATA
>JAQUVJ010000002.1:63853-73112 GCA_028693395.1 Candidatus Nanoarchaeia archaeon
AAAGATTATCAGGTGGTGGTACTGGATCAAAATTATACGAAGAAAAATCTTTTAGAGCATCGGAAAGTTGTTATTAAAATTAAAAACTTAAAAAAGAAGATCCTTTAAAGGATCTTCTTTTCAATATTGACTTCTTTTTAAATTTGTGTTATAATAATAATAGAATTTTTAGGAATTAAACCTAAAGGGGGCTTCCTTCAATTGCAAAAATTTATAATTAGTTCTAAAATGGCTCAAGAAAAGGATATTCCTGTTACATTTGAAGCTGAAATAACGAAAGAAACACTTAAAGCTGTATTTGTAGAAGGGAAAGGTATAATACATGAAAATGGTATATGCGCTCAGTGTGGTAAACCTCTTAAACATAAAGGATCAATTATTCTTGGTATAGGACCAGAATGCCTTGGATCATGGACTACAAGAGATATTGTACTTGATAATCTTACACAAGAAGATATTGATTATGTACATTCTCTTATAATTACAAAAGAAGTTAAAACATGGCTTCCTAAAGCTGTTATTAAAAATCAAAATGAAATTATATTTTCAACTGCTGAAAAGAGAAAAGAAGAAGAGGATTTTGATAAAATTCTTATACCACCTAAAAAAAGAATAGCTACACTTGTTAATGATGATAAAATTAAAATCATTTTTGATTTTGATATTGAAACTCTAAATAATGTGAAATCTTTATCAAAAAGAACTTATAAAGCCGATGAAAAAATATGGTATGCGGCTCTTACATTTGATAATATTAAAAATCTTAAAAAATTTGGATTTGAATTATCAGATGATCTTAAAGATATTATACAAAATGAATTTAGGATTAAAAATGTTAAAAAAGTTCCCATAACAGGATTAAATGGTAAACTAATGCCTTTTCAAGAAGAGGGTGTCAATTTTGTTGATGCTAGAAAGGGCCGAGCTATTATTGGTGATGAAATGGGTCTTGGTAAAACAGTTCAGGCTATTGGATATCTTCATATTTGTAAAGAAAGACCTGCAATAGTAGTAGTTCCGGCATCGCTTAAAGGAAATTGGAAAAAAGAAATTGAAAAATGGATTCCTAATGTAAAAGTTAAAATTCTTTCTGGAACTAAATCTTATAAACTTGATTCTAATGAAGATATTATTATTGTTAATTATGATATTCTTAAAGGGTGGGATAAAGAACTTCTTAAAATAAAACCTAAAATAATGGTTTTAGATGAATCTCATTCTATTAAAAATGATAATACAAAAAGAACTAAAGTTGTTAAATCTATGTCTAAAAAAATACCATATATTATAGCACTTTCTGGTACTCCTGCTGTAAATAGACCAATAGAACTATATAATGTTATAAATATTATTGAGCCTAAACTTTTCTCAAGTCGTAAAGAATATGGTTTAAGGTATTGTAATGGTCATTATAATGGATATGGTATGGATTATAATGGATTTTCAAATTTAGATGAATTATATGAAAAACTTCAAACAATAATGATAAGAAGAAAAAAATCAGAAGTTCTTACTGATCTTCCAGATAAAACGTATTCTTTTATTCCTTTTGAACTTGATAATACTAGAGATTATAATAAAGCAAGAGATGATATTTTTAATTGGATTAAAGAAATTAAAGGCGAACATGCTGCTATAAAATCTTCATATGCAGAAACATTAGTAAGAATATCAGAACTAAGACAATTAGCTGTAAGAGGTGTTCTTAAAAGTTCAATTGAATGGCTTGATAATTTTATTGAGAGTTCTGATCAAAAAATAGTTGTTTTTGCTATACACAAAGAAATTATAAATGCTTTAATGAATCATTTTGGTAAAATAGCTGTTAAAATTGATGGAACTACACCAGTTAATATCAGACAAGATATAGTAGATCAATTTCAAACTGATAATAATATACAAGTATTTGTTGGTAATATAAAAGCCGCTGGTGTTGGTCTTACTCTTACTGCTGCTTCAAATGTAGCTTTCTTAGAACTTCCTTGGACTCCTGGCGATCTTCAACAAGCCACTGACCGAGTTCACCGGATAGGTCAAAAAAATGCTGTAAATGTATATTTTCTTCTTGCTCAAAATACTATAGAAGAAGATTTGGCTTATTTAATAGATTCCAAGAAAAAAATACTTACGGAAGCTCTGGATGGCGTATCATCAGAAATTAATGAAACTAATATGATAAGTGATCTGATTTCTAAGTTTAAGTCTTAAAAACCATTGACTTCTGTTAGTTTTTATGATATAATGTACTTGTTTGAAAGGAGATGGTAATGATGGAAATTGAAAACGGTGTTGGTCTAAAATTCACTCTTTATATTAATGGTGAATTTATTGGTTTTACTCTTGGTTTAGTTGATGAATTTTCTAAAATGAGTGGTGAATTTATTAGAAAAAGATTTGTGTTTTTTATGGATGGCACTGATAAATTCTGGGAATATTCTCTTTATTCAGGTGGATTGACTGGTTTTGGGATTAGAAGTTATGATATTAATATTCTTGAAAACTTTGATCTAGAAAACAGTACGAGAACTTATAAAACTATAACGAAAGATCCAATTGAAGCTATAACCATTTTTAATGAATTTAAAGAATCTCAAATTATTAAAAATATAAAGAAGGGGGTTTAACAATGTCTAGTAAAGCAAGTACAAGTAGTGGTGGTATTGGGTTTTGCGGTCTTTTAACAATTGTATTTATAACTCTAAAATTACTTGATAAAATTGATTGGTCTTGGTGGTGGGTTCTTTCCCCTATTTGGATTCCGTTTAGTATTGTTATTTCACTTGTTATTATTTATTTTATAGTATTATTTGCTGACGCTTTAATTAAGGATTATCGAAGAAAAAAATCTAGAAAAATAAATTAAAAAGGATGATTGAAATGAGTGTAGAAAGAAATCCAGAAGTTGGTATGAATATTAGAAAACTTAGAAGCGATCTTAAACTCCAGTCAAAATATATCCGTCATATTAAAGGTTCTCTAAGTCTTATTAAGGAAGATTCATATCAAAGATCAAAAATTCAAAGTGAGCTTGACAGTGCAAAGGTTTTTTATCGGTATGGACATATTCTTTTCGGTCTAGTAAGAAATAAACCTTATTATGTGATTGAATCTAATCCTATTAAGAATGTCAATTGGAGATATCTTAAAAAACTTGCAAGAAAGTATGATCTTGAAAATGAAATTGATTTTAATTCTGCGGCAATTCAGTTTCTTCAAGTTTATCGTGGTGAATAATAATTAAAATTTAATAAGTTAAAAAGACTACTATTTAAAATAGTAGTCTTTTCTATTATTATTAAAAGAAGGTGTTTATAATTAAAATAAGAATAACTGAACGTGGTGATGCTGCTTTAGATTTAAAAATAAATTTAGCAGATAAAAAAGAAAAATGTGAACATAATTGTATTTATTGTTACTGGCAATAATTTTTATAATATATAGAAAGAAGCTCATTAATGAGCTTCTTTTTTTTATATATAAAACTAAAATTAATAATAGACTGATTTTTAACGATCAAAGGTGATTTTTATGAATATATTAAATAATTTAGATTCACTGCTTTCTAAGATTCATATCAATGATTTGAAAAGGATATATGATTATCAAGATGAAAGCGCATATGATAAAATTAAAAAAAGATTAAAAAATCCATTATATGATGATATATTTGGCAAAGGAATTTATCGTCTATATATTGATTTAGATTTTAATATAAATGAAACTGAAATGCATTTATTAAATCCTAGTCAATCAAATGTAAAATATAATATATTACATTTTATAAAAACAGCATATCCAGAAGTTGAAATTAAAAATAATATTGATTATATAGAAGGTTTTTGTTTTATAAATAATAAAAAAATAAAAATAACTAAAGTATTAAATGATATGTTAAAAACTGATGCAATAGATGTAAATTTTTTATCTGCATATCTTGACACTATAGCAGAAAAAGTAGTTTCAGAAGTTAGTAAAATATCAAAGTATGAATATGATAATAGATATGATAATAATATTAAAGAAATTAGTAGAAAAAAACGTGAAAAACCTTTAAAATGGTTTAAATCTTTATATAAATCTACTATGGGAACTTCATTGGATAAAGATGCAGAAGAAGCTATTTTAAATGGTACTAATGCTCGTAAAATGTGTGCTCAAATTTGGGATTTAAATGCAATAATAAAGTCAAATAAGGATATAAAAAGTAAAGTTTTAGTTGACTATGATTTTTTAAATAATGTAAAAAAAGAATATGTACAATCTCTATTGGATGATTTTGCATTACGTCCATCTAAGACTATTTTAGATGAGTTTAAAGTTGTTATTACTAGACACCCTTATGATATATTAGGAAAATCTACTGATAGAAGATGGAAAAGTTGTATGAGATTGCCAGATCCTAATAATCCGAAAGATGAAGGTGGGCAATTTCATGATTATGTTTTTAAAGATATAGAGTATGGAACTATTGAAACATATTTAATTAGTAAAAATGATAAATATATTTTAAATCCTTATGGAAGAATGTCGTTATATCCTTTTCAAAGAGACGATGAGTTTGTTTTATATCATCAAGGAAAAGTATATTCCGATGGCACATTACCTAGAGTATTGATTACTAAATACATAGACTGTGTTACTGAATGGGTAGATAATATAAATAAAGATAAAGATGAAACTACTTATTCTTTAGATGAGTCTAAATTTTATCCAGAGAATGACACTTCAACAATATATATACATTCAAGCAGTAATAATGTATCTGGTTTTTATAAAACTTATTTTAATACAAATATAGTTGCATTAACACCTAAATTAACATCAGATATTAAAAAAATATTAGATGATTCTAAATTATTTAAAGCAATTTCTGAGTGTAATATAATAAATTTAATAGATATGTATTTTGATGCAAATAATCTCGTTTTAGTTGGTGATAAAGATACAACTTCATTTTTAAAAGGAAGATTGTCTTTTCACAATGAAGATGCAATAAATAAAATTACTTTAAAAGATTTTAGTTATATTCAAAATGGAACTTTTGATTCATGCACAATTCAAGATGTAAAAGAATGTTCCAATTCAAATTTTAGATCTTGTATTGTTAATTGTATTACATTTAATAATTGTTCATTTACTCAAACTAAAGATCATTCATATCCTTCATTAAAATGTCTATATTTTATTGATAGTATATTTGATGCTGTTGAAGGAACTTTCCATTTAGGCACGGTACAATCAGGTGTTTTTAAGAACGGTTTATTTTCCGATACGGCAATTTTTGATGGCGGTATTTTTGAAAATGGTGTATTTACTGGAAGATGGAAAAAAGGAGAATATAGAGGTGGAAAATTTAGAAGATATAAAATTTTATCTAAAAAATATAATCCTTTAACTTTAGAGGTTTTAAATATGAATCCTAATGAATTCTATGAACTTGAGAATAAAACTTCAGATGTTAATGAATTAATTAAAATAATTAATGGGATTTAAATGAGGAATTTGTTATGAATAAAAATAAAAAATCTTATTTATATAAAAATAAATATTTATTGAATAGTAAAAATCAAAAAAATATTAAATTAAAAAAAGAATTAATAAATGTCCCCCTTATTAGACAGTACTCTAATTATGATTGTGGTGCTGCATGTGTTCAATCAATTTTAGGTTATTTTAATTTTAATGTACGTTTGGAAGATATTATTAAAACTTTTAAAATGAATAAAAATAATTGTATAAATTGCTACGAAATTCCACCATTTTTAAAATTTTTTGATATCGATTCTGAAATTAAAAAAGATTTTACTATAAAAGAACTAGAAAATTGTTTAGATAAAAATCAACCAATAATGGTAGCTCTTCAATCCAACAAACCTTCTAATGTTAAATGGAAAGATTGTTATAATCAAGGACATTTTGTTATTATAATAGGTTATGATAAAGATTATTATTATTGCATGGATCCTTCAACTTTAGGTTATAGAACATTTATAGATAAAAAAGAATTTGAAAAACGATGGCACGATAAAGATTATTATAACGAAGTAGTTCATAATTTTGCTATTATAATTTTAAATAAAAGAAAAAAAGAATTTTCATCTAACACTATATATAAAGAAGAAATATTTTTTAAATTAGATTAAAGAAGGTTTTAATTATGTCAATACAAGGAAAAATGATTATAATAACAAATTTTATAAAAAAAATTTTTAGTCCGGAAAGTATGGAAAAAGTATCCAGTGTATCACGAATTACAAAGAATGCTACAATTACTTTTGTAGAAAAATATAAAGGTATGAGAAGAATTGTTTTAGTCATTGTTTTATATATTAATCTTCATATTTTTGCAGTAACAGTTGACATGTATTATAAAACCGGAGTATTGGATATTCAATGGATTATTTATGCAGGTTATTGGACTGCTATTTTAGGAACTTTTATCGCTTTTTATACTACATCAAGAGTTAGAGAATTTAATTCATACACTCCAGACACTAAACCTGGAGAATGGATTTATGAAGAAGGGAAAACAGATGAAATAGTAGAAATCGATGGTGATAAAATGATTCAAACTAAATCTTTAACTAAACCAAGTGTGAAAGGGAAGAAATAATATGTTTAAAAAAATAGGGGAATTTTTAAAAGAGTTTTGGGAATGGATTGTAGCTATCCTTGCAATTTTATCAGGATATTTTTTATGGAAAAAATTTATGGGGCCGACTCAACTTGAAAAAGATATTTTAAATAATATTAAAGAAAATGATAAAAAAATAGCTGAACTTACTAAAGAGGCTCAAGCTTTAATTGAAAAAGAAAATGATCTTAAAGAAAAACTGAGTGTAGTAAACGGAGAAATTGATAAAAAATATTCCGAGTATGAGGCAAGAATAACAGAATCAAAAAATAAAAAAGAAGAAATTAAAAAAGAATCTAAAGATACTCAAGCAAATATAAATTTTATCAATAAAAAATATGGTAGTGATGGGTAGGGATTAATGCTAAAATGGCTAAAAAATTATCAGAATTATATTCTATTCGTGATCCTTTAAATGATTTAGGTGTTGGAACAGGTCTTTTTGAAACAGATGAATTAGGTGATTTAATTCCTAAAGGCGAAGGAAAAATTTATACTGAAATAACTATGGGAACCGGACATTTTGATTTTACCGAAAATGGTGATATTAAAATGAAAAGTGATGGAGATTATTCAGTAGGTAGTACATTACCATTACATAATCAGTTTGATGAAGGTAAGTCATTACAAATACATCAAGGATCAGTAAAATGGAGAACTAATGATGTAGCTACGGAAACTAAAAATGGTTTACTTTCATATTTCGATAAAATTAAATTAAATTCAATTAATCTTGATGATTTAAATTCAAATTCAGTTAAAGTTACTCTATTTCATAATACAGATCTTAAGTCAACAACCAATGAAAGCTATGAAACTCTTTATACTGGAAATTTAATTTATAATAAAAACTGGTATAATAATGAAAAACTTTTAATTCTTATTAAAAGATTTGGCACTGGAACTATTAAAATATCTATTTTTGACGGTGTTAATACTATATTTTCAGAAAGTGATAGTTTTACTGATGAAGATACAGAAATATTCAATCTAAGTATTACTACATTAAGTGATTCCAGACCGTGGGTTATTACTATTGAAGGTAAAGGTTCTAATTGTAATATATCAAGAATTAAAATACTTACTGATCCACTTAATGAATTATCTCCTATTTTAGTTTCTTCCGGTATTGGAAATTCTACAAATAGTACAAGTTTTGTTGAACTTGCAAATTCTTCATTTTTAGTTGGATGGCTTGATGTAGATAATAATGGAAAAATAATTGCAGTAATAAATGCTGATATTGAAACTGCTACAAGTGCTGAATTAAAATTAATAATAGGTACAGAAAGTGAAATTATTACAATCACTGATGATTCAATTCATTATATTGTTTGTAATATACCATCTACTATAAATTCTATTTTAACATATAAAATAGAAGGTAGAATTGCTTCTGGATCAGGAACATTAGAATTAAAGCATTATCAAATTCACGTTGAAAAGTAAAAAGGAGATTGATTTTTAAATGAGTCAAATTACAGATAATATAACAGTTGTTGTTTCTACCGATCAAACCGTTGCAAATACGACTGCTGCTACATTTGCACAAGAAATAGATTTTAGAAAATGTATAGGTGGTATTGTTCAGATAGATTTTCAATTTTCTTCTGCCCCTACTGCTGATAAAACTTTAGATTTATATTTATTACCAGCTATTTCTTCTGGTGTTGATTATGATGTTTATTCGCAAGGAAGAAATATACTTTTAGGTAGTCTTAAAGTTGAAGCAGTTACTACTTTACAAAGATTGTCATTAAATCTGGACGCGGTGAACGTGCCGTATGCGAAGCTGGCGATGTACAACAACGCGACGGGGCAGACGGTGACGATCAAGAAGCTGACGGTGAGCGCGAGGAAGGTGGGGTAGATGGCGCTGATTCATCGTTGGCCTTTGACGAAGAATGCGAATGATGTGGTTGGCGGACTGCATCTAACCAACAATGGAACGGTTACGTTTTCGGTGGACGGGGCGAGTTTTAACGGGTCGAACCAGTGGCTTAGCGGAACCAAGTCTATACAGACTCTTAGCTTCTCGCTATGGGTTAAATTCTCGACGGCAAAAACACAAATAGCCTTCGGATTCTGTGGGGCCAATTACAACTCCGGGCTAGGAACAAAACTTGAAAATCCCGTGATACTTTACGGAAATGGTGGATATATTAACAGTATGACTAGCGTTGATATATCGGATGGGCGGTTCCACTGTGTTGTAGTTACTAGAAATGCAGCTTCCACGAGTCATGCGTTATTTATAGATGGAGTTCAAAGGGCTGGAACATCTCATTCGTTCACGATGGATAGCAATTTTGCAATCGGGAGGCTTGGGAGTAATAACGACTGGTACTACGCGGGGGTCGCAGCGGATGCAAGAATTTATGACAATGTGCTTTCCGAATCGGAGGCTCTGGAATTGTACACTATGGGGCCGAATTATGTGGGTGTAAACCATCCTCGCCCCCGCGTCTCCACTCCCGTCATCCTCTCCACCATGCCCACCGCGCTGACTCGCGGATTCAGATAGGAGGTAACAACATGATAGAAACAATACATTATAAAGGAATAACTTATACTAAGCAAGAATTTGAAACGTATAAAAATAATAATCCGAGAGAGTTTATAAAT
>JAQUVJ010000024.1 GCA_028693395.1 Candidatus Nanoarchaeia archaeon
AGATATCTACTTTAAAAGAAATTTTTTGGCAAATGAATGAAATTCAAATAGCATTAAATGATGAAATGGTTAATGAAGAATCTACTGATGAAAATGGCAATATTAAAATAAATGAAGTTCAAAAGAAGATATTGCATATAGATATAACAAGTAAAACAGTAGAAGAAATGGCTGATATATATAATTTTAATAGCTATCAAAGAAAACAATTAAATGAGTTATTAAATGATAAATATTCTAAATTGTGGTCATCTGTAATTTATGGTAATTTAGTTGGAAATTCTGATATAGTATCTACTGCAAATTCACAGTTAGGTAATATAGGTGGAGAAATATATTGGCGTTGGTATGGTTTTAATTCAAGGGTAGAATGGTGTGCAATATTTGTTAGTTGGGTAGCAGAACAAACAGGATATATTGAATCAGGAATATTACCTAAATTTTCTAGTTGTAATAATGGTGTACAATGGTTTAAAATGCTAAATCTATGGAAAGACAATGCATATATACCTAAATCTGGAGATATAATATTTTTCGATTGGGAGCAAGATAATATTGTAGATCATGTTGGGATTGTAGAAAAAGTAGAAAATAATGAAATTTTTACTATTGAAGGTAATTCATTAGATGAATGCAGAAGAAATGAATATGATTTAAATAGTAAAGTTATATTTGGATATGGAACACCTTCATATTAAAATAAAGAGGACAAGAATAAAAAACTTGTTCTCTTGTCATTTTTTGTTGGAAAATATCCAATAAGTACGACAACATTCGACACAATAAAATGTCAAAATATGTTATAATATGACAGGAGGGATTATGTGCAAAGAAAAGTTATTTGAAGTTATAGATAAATTAAAGCAAGAATTAAATACTTTGATAGTTGATAGAGCTGAATATGATTTGATTTTGAAAAAAAGTCAAGAATTAGATTGTTACATTAGCAAAGGTATGAAAGTAATAAATAATAAAAATAAAGTGTTATAAAAACAATTTATATAAAAAAAGCAGAATAAAACATTTTTTTATCATATAAACTGTTATTTTACAATTTTTGTGATATAATTTATGTGTATAAATATGTAGTTTGAGGTGGAAAATGAAAGTAATAGATAATAGAATTGAAAAATTAGGCGATGATTTAAAAGAAACAATAAAAGCTAACTCTAAATTGCAAGTATGTGCATCTATTTTTTCAATGTATGGCTTTGAATCTTTAAAAAAAGAATTATCTAAAATAGATAGTTTAAAATTTATATTTACTGATCCAACATTTGTAAAAACAGTTTCTAATAACAAAGAACAAAGAAAATTTGAAATTGATTTAAGTAATAGAGAAAAATCAATAAATGGAACTGAGTTTGAAGTTAGACTTAAAAATGAATTAAATGGTAAAGCAATTGCTAAAGAATGCGCTAGTTGGATTGAAAAAAAAGTAAAGTTTAAAAGTAATATTAATAGAAATCCAATAAATAAATTTATAAATGTTGAAGCAGAAGCTGGTTTTATGAGTAAAAAGAAATTGACAACATATTTAAATGTTGAACAATTTAATACCGTTGGGTTTGGATATGAAAAAGGAAATTCATTATTTACACCAACAACAAAAATAGATGATAATTATGAAATGACAAAATATTATATGCAATCCTTTGATGAATTATGGTCTGATAGCAATAATTTTAAAGATGTGACAGAAGAGGTAGTTAATTTCATTTCAGATTTATATAAAGAAAATTCACCAGAATTCATCTACTATATTACATTATATAATATTTTTAATGAATTTTTAGAAGATATATCGGAAGATGAAATTGCAAATGAGAAAACAGGATTTAAAGAATCTGCTATTTGGAATACTTTATATGATTTTCAAAAAGATGCAGTATTAGGTCTTATAAATAAATTAGAAAGACATAATGGCTGTATTTTAGCAGATAGTGTTGGTCTTGGTAAAACATTTACTGCTCTTGCAGTTATTAAATATTATCAAGAAAGAAATAAAAGTGTATTAGTATTATGTCCAAAAAAATTAAGTGAAAACTGGAATACATATAAAACAAATTATAAAGATAATATACTACAAACAGATAGGTTTAATTATGATGTACTATTTCATACAGATTTATCAAGAAAAAAAGGTGAATCTAATGGTATTGATTTAAGCAGAGTAAACTGGGGAAACTATGATTTAGTAGTAATTGATGAATCACATAACTTTAGAAATAATAGTGCAAGAAAAGATAGAGAAACAAGATATGATAGATTAATGAATGAAGTTATGAAAGCTGGAGTTAAAACAAAAGTATTGATGTTATCTGCAACACCAGTAAATAACAAATTTATTGATTTAAAAAATCAATTAGCTCTTGCTTATGAAGGAAAAACATATAAAATTGATGAAAAAATAAGTTCAACTAAATCTATTGATACTATATTAAAAAATGCACAAAATGCTTTTAATGATTGGTCAAAATTAGAAGTTGAAAATAGAACAAGTCAAGAGTTATTAAATAGATTAAATTCAAATTTTGACTTCTTTAAATTGTTAGATAGTGTAACTATTGCTAGAAGTAGAAGACATATAGAAAAATATTATAATACGGAAGATATAGGTAAATTTCCAACAAGATTAAAACCTATAAGTATAAGTTCGGAAATTACAGATATAGAAGATTTTATGTCTATAAAAGAAATTTCTGAAACATTAATGAGACTTAATATGAGTATATATGCTCCTTTTGATTATATATTAGATAATAGATTATCTTTTTATGAGAAAAAGTACGATATAACAGTTAAAGAAGGAAAATCTAGTTTTAGACAAGCTGATCGAGAAAAAAGTTTGAAAATTTTGATGAGAATAAATTTATTGAAAAGACTTGAAAGTTCAGTAGAATCATTTAGATTAACACTAAATAAAATAATGACACAAATAGATAATATTTTAAATTCTATAGAAAACTTTGAAAAAAATGGGGTAGATAAATTTTTTGATGATATAGAAGTTACAAATTATGATATAGATGAAGATGTTGAAGATTTAATAAATGACGATTTTAGTATAGGCACAAAAGTAAAAATAGATTTAAAAGATATAAATACGATTGGTTGGAAAGAGGATCTAAGATCTGATGGTATAATACTTAAAAATTTATTAAATGAGATGAATAATGTTAGTCCTGAACATGATTTGAAATTACAAAAACTTATAGAATTAATATCAAATAAAGTTCAAAATCCAATAAATGGTGATAATAAGAAAGTTATTATATTTAGTGCATTTGCAGATACTGCTAATTATCTATATAAAAATCTTAATATACCTTTAAAAAACAAATATAATTTAGATACCGCTAAAATAACTGGTAGTGGTACAAATGAATGTACATTAAATATAAGTAAAGATTTTAATAATCTACTTATAAATTTTTCACCTAAATCTAAACATAGAGAAATGATAATACCAAATTCAAATGAAGAAATAGAAGTTTTAATAGCAACTGATTGTATAAGCGAAGGACAAAATTTACAAGATTGTGATTATTTAGTAAATTATGATATTCATTGGAATCCAGTAAGAATTATACAAAGATTTGGTCGTGTAGATAGAATAGGTTCTATTAATAAGGTTATTCAGTTAGTGAACTTTTGGCCAAATTTAAATTTAGATGATTATATAAATTTAAAAAATCGAGTAGAAAATAGAATGCTAATGTTAGATATTTCAGGTACAGGTGAAGATAATGTTTTAACCAATAAATCAAGTGACATGGAATATAGAAAAGAACAATTAAAAAAATTACAAGAAGAAGTAGTTGATCTAGAAGAAATGAATACAGGTATTTCAATTACCGATCTAGGATTGAATGATTTTAGAATGGATTTAATTGAATATGTAAATCATAATGGTGACTTAAGTAAAACAGCTAATGGAATGCATTCAGTTGTATTTGCAAATCCAGAAAAAGGCATAGAAAAGGGTGTTATTTATGTTTTAAAAAATATAAATAATGAAGTTAATATAGATAATATGAATCAGTTACATCCTTTTTATTTGATTTATATAAAAAATGATGGAAGTATTATCTCAAATCATTTAAATGTTAAAAATACATTAGATATATTAAGAGTTTTAACAAAAGGTAATATAGAACCTATAAAAGAAGCTTACAAAAAATTTAACGAAGAAACAAATGATGGAAAAAACATGCAAATGTATTCTAATCTTTTGAATAGTAGTATAGATTCAATTATTAATATTAAAGAAGAATCTGACATTGATAGTTTATTTAAAAAAGGTGGAACTACAATGCTTAAAAATGATATAAAAGGATTAGATGATTTTGAGTTAATTTCATTTATGGTGGTGATTTAAATGTTTGATTTACCTAAAAATTGTTTTGTAAATAAATTTATTCCTAAAAAAGTTTTTTATGAAAAGGTAGGAGTAGCAACAAATATTAAAGATGAATTTGTTGATTTGGTAGAAAAAATAGTTTGGCTATATAAAATTTCTCCTGATACATTAGGTGTAAATAAAACTGCTAATGTAGAAGAAATACAAGTTTTTGAAATAAATTTAAAAGAGAAAAAAATACCTAAAAACGTAATAAAAACTATAACTAAAAACATTCCCTATCCAATATTATTTGTTATTAAATATGAAGAAGATTTTTGTTATTCAATAAAAGTTGAAGAAAATTATTTTACAAACTGGAATGAAAATGTTGATATATCATTTAAGGGTATAAATTTAGAATATATTTATGAACAAATTGTAAAAGTTATTATAAAACAAGAAGATAATTCAAAAAAATTAGAAGAAGTTATAACTGAAAATAATAGAAAAAATGAATTATCAAGAAGAATTCAGCAATTAACTAATAAGATAAGATTAGAAAAACAGTTTAATAAAAAAGCAGAATTAAATAGAGAGTTAAGGATATTACAAAATGAAATGGAGATTTTGATAAGTGAGAAATAAATTAAAAGAAAAATTAAATTTTGTCAAAGAATTAAAGGATTTTAAAAGAGAATTTGAATTATTTAATGTAAAAAATATTGTTTTAGAAGAAAGTGAAGAAATATTAAATAATATTTTACATATTGATAAATTTAATCCATTTGAAAAACCAGATATGTACTTATTATTTGATGATTGTGTAATAGGAATAGAACAATTTGAATTTTCAGCATATGAAACAACTAAAAATGGAAATTTAATAAAAATAAAGGAAAATCAAATAAGAAAAGACAATTTAGAATTATATAGAAAAAACAATCAATACTATTTTGAAACTCATATTGAAACAGGAGTCAAAATTATTCAATATGAAAATAATTTTGAAAAAGTATTATTGAAACATTATAATAATATAAAAATTTACAAAGAAAATCTAGAAAAAATAAATTCAAATGTTAAAATATATTTTTTAATAAAAGATGTTACGGTTGGTGGAAATGATATAATTTATAATGGTAATCCTTTGTTTTATAATCCTACTATGAATAAAAAAAACATAGAATTATTAAAAAAGTGTAAAAATGTTGATGGATATATTTTTCAATGCAGTGCTATTTATAATCAAAATGTATTTTTTTATTTGAAAAATACGGAGGAAAATCTAAATAAATTATATGAAGAAAGTAATAAATATATAGGTTTAGAATTAAATGAAAGTAATTATTCTAAAATAGAATCATATAGTAATTTTGAGGAGGAAGAAAATGAATAAATTAAATATGGAAAGTAACAATATTATCAATGATAATATTGAGTATATAAGAGAGAAATTTCCAAATGTTGTTGTTGAAACCAATAATGGGTTTGAAGTAGATTTTAACTTATTAAAACAAGAATTATCTAATATTATAGTAGATGAAAATAAGGAAAAATATCAATTGACGTGGCCAGGTAAAAAGGAAGCTATTTTAAATGCCAATACACCTACTAAAAATACATTAAGACCTATAAGAGAAAAATCAGTAGATTTTGACAATACTGAAAACATATATATTGAAGGAGATAATTTAGAGGCATTAAAAATATTACAAGAATCATATCTTAATAAAATAAAATGTATTTATATAGATCCGCCATATAATACTGGAAAAGATTTCGTATATAAAGATAATTATCACGTTACATCACCAGAAGAATTAATTTCTTCTGGTCAAGTAGATGATTATGGTAAAAAATTAGTTACCAATTATTCGACAGATGGAAAATATCATAGTAATTGGTTAAGTATGATGTATTCAAGAATAAAACTTGCAAGAAATTTATTAACAGAGGATGGTGTAATATTTATATCAATTGATGATAATGAATATTTTAATCTGAAAAGAATATGTGACGAAATATTTGGTGAAAACAATTTACTTGAAGTTTTTCATATACAAGTTCGTTACGGTAATAAATCATTGAATGAAAAAGATAGTTTTCAAAAGTTAATAGAATATGCTTTGGTGTATTCTAAAAATAAGGCAAAGTTTATACCTAATAAACCTGTAGAAGATTATGATGTTACAAAATTTAATTTGAATATAAAAGAATTAAGAGAACCAGATAAAAAATTAAAAATAAATGGTAGAGATGTAGAAGTGTTTTTACCAAGTAGTTATGAAATTACAAAAGTTAGCGATGAAGAAACTAATTTATTAGAGTATTTTAAAGAAACTTGGGTTACAGGAAGTATTTATTCTGGAACAGGACACGGTAAAGTGTATCAACAAGTTGTTGAACCTAGGGACACCGAAGATGGATACGGAGTTTTATATAAGATATATGGATTAGGAGAAGATGGATTAGGCTACAGATATATGACTGGACCTAAACAACAAAATGCTAATAAGGGTAAGATGTATAACAAAATACCATTAGAAAAAAAAGAACTATTACAAAAGGGAGTATATAAAAAGGAAAAACCTATTGTTAATTTTTATGATTATAGTCCAGATTTTGGAAACATAAGGCACGAAGGTGGTATTGGATTTAATTCTGGTAAAAAACCAATTAAGATGTTGAAACAATTTTTATCTATTATTAAAGAAAATGATTATACTGTTTTAGATTTTTTCTCTGGTTCTGCATCAACGGCTCACGCTGTAATGCAATTAAATGCAGAAGATAACGGTAATAGAAAATATATTATGATACAAATTCCAGAAAATTGTGAAAATAATGTTGATATGGTTAGAGAAGGATTCGGCACTATTTGTGATATAGGCGAAGAACGTATTAGAAGAACAGTTAAAAAAATTAAAGAAGAAACTAAAGCGGATATTGATTATGGATTTAGAGTATATAAAATTGATTCATCAAATATGAAAGATGTATATTATAAGCCAGGTGAAATTAATCAAGAACAATTAAAAATGTTTGAAACAAATATAAAGGATGATAGAAATAGTGAAGATTTATTAATACAAGTAATATTAGATTTAGGTTTAACTTTAGATTTAAAAATAGAAGAAAAAAACATTTTAAATAATAAAGTTTTTTTTGTAGATGAAAATTTATTAATTGCATGTTTTGATGAAAATATAAACATTAATATAGTTGAAGAAATATGTAATAAAAAACCAAGAAAAGTTGTATTTAAAGATTCAGCTTTCAAACGTGATGAAGAAAAAATAAATTTGAGTGAAAAGTTTAAAAAACTTTCTCCTGAAACAGAAATAAGCATTTTATAGAGAGGTGAAGTAAATGAAATTAAAGTTTAAACAACAGCAATATCAGGAAGATGCTTCTTACTCTGTTATTAATTGCTTTAAAGGACAAGAAAAGAAAAATAGAAGAGATTTAATAGCAAGATATACAAAAATAGCAGATGAAGGTACTTTTTTAGAAAGAAAAGAAGAAGTTGAAGTTATATCTTTTGGTAATCATCCCATTACTTTAACTAATATGGAAATTAGAAATAATATAAGAGTTATACAGAAAGAAAACAATATAAATTATACAGATAATGCTGGTGTAAATGATTTTACAATAGAGATGGAAACTGGTACTGGTAAAACATATACATATATTAATACAATGTATAAACTTAATGAAAAATATGGTTGGAGTAAATTTATAGTAATGGTTCCAAGTATAGCAATTCGTGAAGGTGTTCAAAAGTCTTTTGAAATCACACAAGATCATTTTCAAGAGTTATATCATAAAAAAATAAAAACTTTTGTATATAATTCTGCTAGTAGTTCCAATTTAGCTAATATTAATAACTTTGCTTCAGATAATTCTATTCAAGTAATGATAATAAATTACCAAGCTTTTAATGCCAAAAGTAGTGCTAATAGAAGAATATATGAAGAGTTAGATCAACTTCAATCAAGAAGACCAATTGATGTTATAAAAAGTGTAAGACCAATACTTATAATAGATGAACCACAAAAATTTGGAGATAAAACAGAAGAATTATTTTCAGAATTTAATCCTTTATTTACAATAAGATATTCTGCTACTCACAAAAAGAATAAAGAGTATAACAAAATTTATAGATTAGATGCAATAGAAGCTTATAATCAAAAATTAGTAAAAAAGATTAATGTAAAGGGAATAGAAGTTTTAAATAATAAATCAGAAGATACATACCTGTTTTTAGAAAGTATAGATATTAGTCAAAAACATGACCCAATAGCTAAAATTGAAATTGATGTAAAATCATCTTCTGGAACTACTAGAAAATTAATTAAAATCAAAGCAGGTGACGATTTATATTATAAATCCGGTGAATTAACACCATACAAAGGCTACGTAGTTAGTGAAATTGATGCTAGATATGAAAGTTATGATAAAGTAGTATTTACTAATGGAGTAGAAATAGAAGTAGGACAAGCATTTGGGGATGTTGATGAAGATCACATTGTAAGAATACAAATAAGAGAAACAATAAAGTCACATTTTGAAAAAGAAAAAGAATTATATAAATTAGGAATTAAAGTGTTATCTTTATTCTTTATTGATGAAGTAGCAAAATATAAGTATTATGAAAATAGTAATGCTTTAAAAGGAAAATATGCAAAGATATTTGAAGAAGAATATGTAAATGTTTTAAATGAATTTAGAAATTTTATTGATGAAGACTATAAAAATCATTTAGATTCTTTTAATACTGGTAAAATACATGCAGGATATTTTTCTATTGATAAAAAAGGTCATGAAATTGACCCAGCGATTAATGATAAAAAGGAATATTTAAGTTTTGATGAAGATGCATATGATCTTATTATGAAAGATAAAGAAAGATTATTAAGTTTAGAAGAACCAGTTAGATTTATATTTTCACATTCTGCACTTCGTGAAGGTTGGGATAATCCTAATATATTTCAAATATGTACATTAAAACATAGTAATTCAGATATAAGTAAAAGACAAGAAATAGGTAGAGGACTTCGTATTTGTGTTAATAATGATGGGGATAGAATGGATTCATCTGTATTAGAAAAAGATTTTCATTCAATAAATGTTTTAACGGTTGTTGCTAGTGAATCTTATGATAGTTTTGCAAAAGCACTTCAAACAGAAATCTCGCAAAGTTTATCTGATAGACCAATAAAATTAACATTTGAATATTTAAATTCTAGAGAACAATTAGAAAATAAAGATGGTGAAATATTAAAGTTTGATAGTACAACTAGTTTTAATTTTATGAATATGATGAAAAATAACAATTATGTTGATGATGAATTTAAAATAACAAATAAATTTATTGAAGATGTAGAAAAAGATGAAGTTAAATTTGAAGGTGAATTTGTTAATTTTAGTAATGAATTAATTCAAATGACTAAGAAAATATATGAAACAGCAAATTTCCAAGCTACTACTAATGCTAATAAAGAAAACATTAAAGCTTTAAAACCTAATAGTAATTTTATGAAAAAGGAATTTCAAGATTTATGGAATAAGATTAATATTAAAACAGTTTATGAGGTGAAATTTGATACAAAAGAATTAGTTGAAAAAGCTATAAATTCAATAAATTCTAAATTAAATATAAATAAGATGAAAGTAAGAATAACAGAAGGCTCTCAAAAAGAAAATATAACTTCGATTTTAGTAAATACAAAGGAATCTATGACAGAAGCAAAATCAAAAGTTAAAGTTATTGAAGATTTTTCACCTTCACAAATAAAATATGATTTAATTGGAGAACTAACTAAAGGTACAGGTCTTACTAGAAAAACAATTATAGAAATATTATCAAGCATTTCATTAGATAAGTTTGAAATTTATAAATATAATCCAGAAGAATTCATAAGAAAAGTTTCAAATATAATAAATGAAGAAAAAGCTTCAACTGTTATAGATGGAATAACTTATCATAAAACAGAACAAAAATATGATAATGAAATATTCACTATAAACAATGTTAATGGTGAACTTGGTAAGAATGCAATTGATGTTAAAAAACATATATATGACTTTTTAATAACAGATTCTCAAAACGAAACTAATTTCGCAAAAAAATTAGAAACAGGTGAAGTTACAGTTTATGCAAAATTACCAAATGGATTCAAAATACCAACTCCTGTTGGAAATTATAATCCAGATTGGGCTATTGTTTTTGATAATAAAGATTTCAAATATGTTTACTTTATTGCTGAAACAAAGGGTAGCATGAGTACTATGGAACTTAGAGAAGTTGAAAAAGCAAAAATCGAATGTGCTAGAAGACATTTTAAATGTTTATGTAATGATGTAGTAAAATATGATGTTGTTGATAGCTACGAAAGTTTAATAAATATCATTGCACAATAAAAGATATTAGTATTGTAAAAAAATAATAATCTAAATGTTTTTAGGAGGTAAATTATAATGGGAGTATTAATATTTTTAGTTATATTTGTTGTTTGTATAATAGCAGGATTTAATGGTATGCCATTATTATTACTATTTCCTGGATGTAGTATTATATTATTTTTAATAGTATTGTTTTCAAATAAAAATAATACCACAAATATTAATATAAAAAATACAAAAAAAGGTTGGGTAGAATATGATGAAGATATAGATGATTTTATTATATATGATAATATTAATCATAAGTAATAATTGTATTAGCTTAATAATAAGTTAATTGATACAAAAAAAGATATATAGCGGAGGGCTTTTATGATAAATAAACTTACTATAGAAAATTTCAGATGTATAAGTAGTGAAAAATATATAGATTTTGAAAAAAATTTAACTATTATTATAGGTGAAAATGATGCGGGTAAAACTACAATACTTAATGCTTTAGAGATTGTTTTAGGGAATATGAATGTGGATGAAAATGATTTTTGTTATGGGAAAAACGAAATTGTTTTGAAATTAGAAACAACTGAATTTAAAATTGTACAAAAATTTAATAAAATAGATAAAAATAAAAATATTAAAGAAGTTATAATAAATAAATCTTTTTTGAATGAATTATGCTCTGAAATTAATAAAATAGAAGCAATTGAAGAAAATATAGAAAGTATTAAAGTGATAGGAGATTATGTACAAATAAAAAAAGGAAGTAGTGGAATAGAAAAATATAAAAATAACATAATAGAAAAAATTAAACAATTATTAAGCACAGAAACCTCATTGAACAATAGTACAATTTTAAATTTATACAAAGCAGATTTTTTAGATAGTAAAAAAATAGAAAATGTTAATGAGTTTATAAATAAAACATATATTAATGATTTTAAAAAAGAAATTTGGGATAAAATTGTTCCAATAGAAGAAGGAAAGACTTTAAAAGATTTAATTGATTATGAATTTGAGAAAGAAATTGATCATATAAGTTTAGAAATAAATAAAGATAGTTTTATAAGTAGTATAAAAAAATATAATAAAGATATACAAAAAATTTCTCTAAATAAAAATGAAATACCTTTTAAAAATATAGATGCAAGTGTAAATGTAAGCGTTGTTGATAAAAAAGATAATGAAATTGATTTTGAAAAAAAAGGAGATGGTACAAAAAGAAGGATGACTATGAGTCTTTTTGAATTAAGAGCAAATTCACAATCTAATTCTAGTAATTATTTGTATGTATTAGATGAACCTGATACTCATTTACATGTAAGAGCACAAGGGGAATTTTTAGAAATACTTAATAAAATGCAAAATAAACAAATAATAATAACAACACATTCACCATTTTTAATTAATGCATCTCAAATAGAAAAGATTAGATTTATTGAAAAAAATATTGATAATATTAAAATAAAAAAAGTTAAAAGTGATGAAGAATTAGATTCGTGCATGGAATTTTTAGGAGTTGAAAATATAAATATATTTTTTTCAAAAAAGATAATACTTGTAGAGGGAGAAACAGAAGAAGAGTTTTTTAAAGAATGGTATAGATCAAAATATAATATATCTATAAAATCTAAATTTGTAAAAATAATTAATATAAAAGGAATATATAATGCTCCAGGTTTTGTAAAAGCACTTATGGAATTAGGATTGGCTAATAATACGATAGCTTTATTTGATAATGATGTATTGGATATAGAAGAAGAAGATCAAAATTCAATTAATACAATAATAAATGGATTAGGATTAAAAGAAAATGAGAATTTTTTTAAAATTGGAATAAAAGAATTTGAAGATAGTTTTAATACTAATGATATTTATAATTCATGGTTTAAATATGCTGAATGTGAAAAAGAAAATCAAAGTTCAAAGTCTTTTTATTGGAATTTAGAAGAAATAGAAAAATTAAAGGAAAAATGTTCTAAAGAAAATTTGAAATTTTCTTCTGAATTAAAAAAATTAACTGTTGGTATGGGAAAAAAATTTACTAAACCGATTTTTGGTAGATTATTAGCTAAATATACACTGAGAGATAATTTAGATGATAAAATAGTTAAAACATTAGATTTTATTGATAATGATTAAATATGAAGAATAATAAGTGAGGTGCTTTTATTGGAAAAATATGATTATTCAAACTTAACACCGCAAGATTTTGAAATTTTTTGTAAAGATATTTTAGAAAAAGTTGAAAATAAAAAATTTCGAACTTATGCGGAAGGTATGGATGATGGAGTTGATATAGAATGTTTAGAGACAGATGATTTTAAAATAATTGCGCAAGCTAAAAGATGGATAAAAACCAAATTTGATATAAATAAGATTAATAAAATAAAAGGTAAAGCTCCAGATAGGTATATATTATTTATCACTAAAGAAATTACAAAAAATCAAAAAGATAAGCTTTTAGAAAAATTCAATCCATATTTAAGTTTAGCTGATATTTATGATGAAATCAGATTAAATGATTTTTTAAATAAATCAGAAAATAAAGATATATTAGAAAAATGGGAAAAACTATGGTTACCAAGCAACATTATATTAAAAAAAATATTTGATAAATTTAAAGATGCAAAATATAATTATAATCAAAATAAAATAATATTTAATAATAAAATATATGTTAAAACATCTTATTATAATAAAGCAGTAGATATATTAAATAAAGAAAATATATTAATAATTCATGGTAATCCAGGTGTTGGTAAAACGTCTCTTGCAGAAATTTTAGTAAAAGAATATTTAAAAAAAGATTTTGAATTTATTTATGGTGAAATGGAAAGTTTAAATGAAATAGAAGATAAAATATATAGTAATGAAAAAACTGTAATATTAATAGATGATTTTCTTGGAGATACAGAAGTTCAGTTAAATAAAATTTCAGATAATAAATTAAAAAATATAATAGAATATTGTAAAAGTTCTCAAAATAAAAAAATAATTTTTACTACAAGAACATATATATACACAAGTGCTTTATCAATTTTAGAGAAATTTAGTATGACTATTAAGAATAATACTAAGTTATTAGTAGATGTAACAAGAATTTCTAATTATGAAAAAGCACAAATATTATATAATCATCTTTTTTATAATAATATTATAAATACTGATCAATATAAAGAAATATTAAGAGATAAATTTTATTTTAAAATAATAGAACATCAAAATTTTACTCCTAGAATTATATCTCTAATCTGTGATGATTTAAAAAATATGGAAATAAAAGATTTGAAAAATAAAGTTATTGATAGTTTAAATGATATAAATGTTATATGGGAAAGGGAATATTCGAAATTAACAGATAAAGAAAAAATATTATTGTTAGTTTTAACAATAAATAATAGTGTTTATTTATATGAAAATAATTATGAATATATAAAACTAACGTTTGTAAATTTATATAATAACCAAATATTAAATAATGATTTTAAAAAATGTATTAAAAAATTATCTGATTCATTTGTTTCAACTACTATTATAGATATAAATAAAAAAAATCTACAAATATCTAATCCTAGTATAAAAGATTTTATTAAACATAAAATAAAATCTGATGATATTGAAATAAGTTTAGAAGAATATCTAAATAAATCTATTTATTTAGAAGATATATATTCTGTAAGTAATTTAAAAATATTAAATGATAAAATAATAAAAGATTTGATATTAAATAAATTTGATGTTTTATTAAGTTATAAAAAAAACAAAAGATTAATTTTATATATGATTATTGACAATTTAAGTTCTATTTATTTTGAAGATGTTTTAGTTGTTAAACTTTTAAAAATTATTATTAATGATGCTTTTGAAAATATAATATTTGAATTTGAAGATAAATCTAATGATATACAACTAATATTAAAGATATTAGTTGATTTAGATTATGATTCGGAAATTTTTATTTATACTAAACAAAAATTTATAGAAATAGAGTTAGATTATTGGTATATTTTAAATGAAATATATGAAAAAGATATTTTAACTAAATATTTAGAGGTATTGAAAAGCATTTCAAATATTAATGCTGGATATGAAAAATTAATAATAGAAAAAATTAAATTAAATGAAAAATTTTTTTTAGAAAAGCTTTTAGAAATTATAAATTATGAAATAGAATATATTGGTGATGATTGGATTGATTATTTTTCTTATAATATAGATGATGATGATTTTAAAATTATAAAGGAAGAAACCAATAATATAGTTGATAATTTATTTGAAGATGATTTTAAAGTTATAAAAGAATTAAATGAAGAAATTTTTGATAGTTTAATAAATAATGTAAAGGAAAAACGTAATAATTGCATTGAAGAATATGATTTTTCAGATAAATTAAATGAAAAAATTTTAAATACGAAGAATGAAAAAGATTTATCTGAAGTTAGTATAAATCAAAATTATAAAGATGAAAGAAAAAAAATTGTATTGATGTTTGAAAAAAATACTATTTAATACAAAACTTTACAAATTTCGACAGATTTTGCAAGGATAATATTGTATAATGACACATAATGCAATGAATAAATTTATTTTGTGATAGGCAATTATAATATTAACTCTTAAAATAAAATCATAGTATATACTTATTATATTAAATAGTATAAATTAATATAACAATCATAATATAGCCTAATTGTTGATTATGGCAAGAATTATTTTTAATTCTTGCTAATTTTTTATTCAACCTCACATATATAGCATTGCTAATATATGTGAGGTTTTTTTATGCATGCCACGATTAATAGACATGAAAATTTTTTAAAATATATAATTAGAAGTGTTGAATCTTATATTTGGTTAACAAATATAAGATTTGGCTCTTTTTTTTTGTATAAAGCAAATAAGAAGTTAAAAAAATGTAGAGATCCTCCAGTTGATTTGAATTAAAAAACAAATTGATTGGAGGAAAGAAAATGTCAGAAAGACCAAAAAGAAGAAAACATAGGGATAATCCTTATGTTTTGGAATATTGTGAGAAAGAAAATAAATATATTGTATCTTTTGTAGATGATAAAAATGTATTAAATAAAATTGAGGTTGATTCTAAAGTCTATCAAGAATTTGATAAATTTGAATTAGAGGATTTGTCTGAATTAAATGAATATGATAGGCATATAGAGCATTCAGAAACATATGAATTAACATTACATAGTCGTGCAGTGGACAAGCCTATTAATTTAGAAGATATAGTAGAAAATAATATGGATTATGAAAATTTAAAATTTGCTATAGATAGTTTGTGTGAAATACAAAAAAGAAGAATAAAAATGTACTATTTTGAAGATATGACTTTAGAAAAAATAGCAACAATAGAAAATTGTACAAAGGTGGCAATTAAGTATAGTATTGATAATGCAATAGGAAATTTAAAAAAAAATTTAAAAAATAATAATAAATTTTAAAATTAGACTTAACTTTTGTAGTTTTTGTGAGGAAACAGGTGAGAGGGAATAAAATTCTTTTCACCTGTTTTAATTTTTTAAAATAGGCTACGTTCTTTGAAAATAAAATATTCATTCATCAAATACATTCCTATTATTATCTGGTAATGGTAAGCACGTTAGCAAGTACGCAAAGACCTATTTATATAGTGAGCGATAAATACTTGGTTATAAATATTAGATTGCTTCTAATAATGCGATAACAAATAATAGGTATAATGATACTCTTGTCTAGTCACAGTTCGAGCGTGGTAATAACCGTCCAAAACAATGAGGGCAATTTTGTGAGAACCACAAAAGGGTGATATTCCCGTGAAGTTGATTAGCAATCAACTGTTTGATGTTTCCTTAGTGTTTGAGGGTTTCAAGGAAAAATATTAACACAAAAAATAAACATAGAAAATAATTAAGAGTTTGTATTAAAGACATTAGAAAATTAAATAAGTTTAATTTTTATGAATTTAAAATGTACTTGATACAAACTTGATACATAGGCACATTTTTATGTGCCTTTTAATTTTTTAGGAGGGAATAAACAAATGGAAAAAATATTTAGAGGAAATTTATATTATGCAGATTTAGAACCAGTAATAGGAAGCGAACAAGGAGGCATAAGACCTGTTTTAATAGTTCAAAACAATACTGGTAATAAATATAGTCCAACAGTTATTATTGCGCCTATTACAAGCCAAATAAATGTTAAATCAAATTTGCCTACTCATATAACTATTAAAGCTTTTGGTAAAATAAAGTATGATTCAATAATATTAATAGAACAAGTAAGAGTGGTGGATAAAAAAAGATTATTATCTTTTTTAGGACATTTAGATATAAAAGAAATGGAAAATGTAAATAAAGCTATATTAATAGCATTTGGAATTGATAATAAGGAATTAGATAGTTTGTTTTAAAAGTCAAATGTATGAATTTTAAAAAAATACATAATTTGCACATTGGTAAATTAAGATAAGAATTGTTAAACTTATATCATAAGTTTCAATTCTTTTTTGAAAGGAAAAATATTATGGAAAAAAATGAATTGAAAAAAGTGTATGATCCTATTGAAATACAAAAAATACTTGGATTAGGAAGAACTAAACTTTATGAATTTTTAG
>JAQUVJ010000041.1 GCA_028693395.1 Candidatus Nanoarchaeia archaeon
AATTAAATTATTAAAATTGAATTTTACTAGCACTCTCCCCCAATATTACCAAAAAATCGGGAACTTCGCTGCCAGAATTTCCAACATCATTTTTTATTTCTTCTGATAACCACTGAGGAACTTCAAACAAAACTTCAGCCTGCAAAACATCTTTTAAATATTTAAGAGCTTCATTCTTTTCTCCGTAAGAAAGATCATAAATAGTAGATTGCCTAAAATCTCTTTGACTAGAATTACTAATTCTTAAAACTTCAAAATTATTTTTTTCTAAATCAATAGAAATTTGACTGGCCAAACCATTAATCCAGGTTCCATTTTTTATTTCAATTTTAGCTGATTGATTATTTTTGCTCTGAATAGTTTTAATTTGAGTCGCTGTAGGAAAAAAATTATTAACCAAGTATCGAATGTCAGAAAAATCCCCTCCTTTTGGACTAAGAATATAAGCCCCAGCCTCACTACGACCAGCTACTAATAATCCATTAGGACCATCATCTAAAACATAATTGGTTATATTATCACTCTCAATATCTTTAAATATTTGCCAAATTTTTAACCCCTCCCAAACCTTCATATTAAATAAGACATGTTCGTTTAATTCTGAAATTATGGAACTAATCATAGCCGGCCTTAACAAATTTTCAGCTGATAAAATTTTATCTTTAGCAGCTTGAATAATTTTCTGCTGTCTTTTAGCTCTAGCAAAATCTGACCCCTCAATTCCCAACCCATATCTTGATCTAGCATATTTCAAAGCCAGACTACCATCCATAGTATGCCAACCTTTCTCAATATATAGATGCTCATAACGAGAATAATAATCATCATTATCTTCGTTTCCTAGTATCGGATATTTATAATCTTCCAAGGTGTTATCAACGTAAACATCAACTCCTCCCAAATGATCTATAATATTAATAAAGCCTTCAAAATCAACTCTAAAATAGTAATGAATAGGAATTTCTAATATATCTCCCAAGGCTTGAGAAATAGCCTCTCCGCCACTATCCTTTTTTTTATTTTCAGCAAAAGCATTAATAGCATTAATTTTTTGCCACCCCATTCCTTCAACAGAAATCATTAAATCTCGAGGGACTGACAACATGGCAACTTTACCAGTCGAAGGCTGCAGGCTAGCCAAAATAATAGTATCAGTTAAATATCCACCATCATGCTTTTTTCCTCCCATGCCTAATAACAAAATATTAATTCTGTCTTGACTCTCACCTTTTATTTTTTTATCAGAACTTTCTACCAATCCAACAATTTTACCAATCAAAGGAATTTTTCCAGCCCAAGACTCAGAAGCATCTCCAGAAATTAAAACTGTTGCTGTAAATAATATAAAAAAAGCCACTAAAAAACCCAGAACTTTAGCTCTGGTTTTTATTTTTTTAGGTTTTTTCTCAAATAATTTTTGTCCAATTTCTTCCTCCATCTTTTGTTTAAAATCAATCATAAGCAAATAATAAAAATTCCAAATTAATTGGCTTAATTTCATTATAATTTAAAAACACCATTTTGGCAAACAAATTATTTATGTTATAATAAAAGATGAAAAACCTGTTATTTATCAAGTTTTGGAACAATAATTTTCGGTTTTCCTTTTATTTATGGCCGTGGCTATAAATATAGAAACTGAGGCAAATTTATTTAGAAAAATATAAAAAGGAATTTTCTTTTTTACTAATTTTTTAAATAATCCTATGTAAATAGGAACTCGTATCGAGTTTTGCCAAAATCTTGATAAATTTAGCAGGTTTTTTATTTTACAAATTACTAAGCAATGACAAAAAGGCCAGACTAGCAGTTTCACTTCTTAAAATATAATTATTCAATTTTACTATTTCTATTCTATTATCTTTAGCCAATATTAACTCTTCTGAGCTCCAGCCACCCTCGGGTCCAATAAAAATATTAATATTATCTTCTATATTTTTTTTCTCCTTAAAACTTTTTATAAAATTATTTCCCGAAGAATCTCCCAAAAAAGAAAGGCCTTTTAATTTCTTTAATATATCCTTAAATTTTATAGGCTCAGAAATTTTAATTAAATCTTGACGACCACATTGCTCACTAGCCTCAAGTGATATTTTATTTAACCTATCTAAATTAATATTCTTTTTTTCACTTCTCTCTGAAATTATGGGAACAATTTTAGTTACTCCTAATTCTACTGCCTTTTGTACTACCCACTCCATTTTATCTTTTTTAATTAAAGATTGAAATAAAATAATTTCTCTATTTATTTTATTCTTTATAATAACATCCTCTTGCCAAACCAAAAAAATATCTTTATTAGTAATGCTCTCTATTTTATAAATTGCTTCTTTATTATTATAAAAAAAAGACAAAAAATTTCCCGTTTTCATTCTTAAAACATTTTTTATCTGATGAAAAATTGGACCCTTCTTTAATTCAATTATCTTTTCCCCAGAAAAATTTTCTAAATAAAACCTATTTAATCTCATAAAAATTAAATTATTCTACGGTCACAGATTTAGCTAAATTACGAGGTTGATCAACATTACAACCCCTTAAAACAGCAATGTGATAAGCTAATAATTGCAAAGGAATAGTGGTCACCAAAGGGCTCAGCATTTCATCAACCTGAGGAACTTCGATTACATGATCAGCTAATTCTTTTATCTTAATATCGCCTTCACTAACAATAGCAATAATTTTTCCTTTTCTGGCCTTTATTTCACAAATATTGCTGATAACTTTCTCATAAATATTATCTTGAGGAGCCACCACAATAACCGGCATGTTTTCATCTATTAAAGCAATTGGCCCATGTTTCATCTCGGCTGCCGGATAACCCTCGGCATGAATATAGGAAATTTCTTTTAATTTTAAAGCTCCTTCTAGAGCCACAGGAAAATTTATGCCTCGCCCTAAAAATAAACAATTGCTAACATTTTTATATTCTTGAGATATTTTATAAATCTCATCATTAGTTTTTAAAGTTTTTTCAATTAACTTCGGGATATTTTCTAATTCACTAAGCAAGGCACTAGCCCTTTCCTTGGTGATATTCCCTCTAATTTGAGCAACGGCTAAGGCCATTAGAGTTAATACGGAAACCTGGGCAGTGAAAGATTTAGTGGAGGCTACGCCAATTTCAGGACCGGCATGAGTATATGATCCAGCATGACTAGCTCGAGGAATAGAGGATCCTACTACATTACAAAGACCAAAAACAGTTGCTCCTTTTTCTTTGGTTATTTCCATGGCCGCTAAAGTATCAGCTGTCTCTCCACTCTGAGAAATAGCAATCACCAAATCATCGGAATAAATAATTGGATTACGATATCTAAATTCTGAAGCATATTCTACTTCAACTGGCAGGCGAGCAATTTCTTCAAATAAATAACGACCTACTAATCCGGCATGCCAACTAGTCCCACAGCCAATCATAATTAATCTTTTTATAGA
>JAQUVJ010000003.1 GCA_028693395.1 Candidatus Nanoarchaeia archaeon
AAAATTCATTAACACTTAATTCAATAATTTCTCTTAATTGTTTTGGATAATTATCCAAAATAGGCATATAATAATAAAATTTATTTCCTACAGAATTGTAAGGATATTGAGGAACATCAATACTTATCTTTTTAAATAAAATAGGATAATAATCCCCATCATAATATCTATAATCTATTCTATCATAATACAATTTTAATTTTTCATTCTGTATTTGATTTTCTTGAGATTTTAAAAAACCTGAATAATAAATTAAATTTTCTAAATAACCATTTAAAGAAATCTCACTACATCTCTTTATATTATCCATATTTGCCTTTATATCATCCATGGAATTTTTAACATTTTCAATTTCTATTTCCAGCAACAAGAATTAAAGAAATAATTGCTAAAACAAAAACCATTGAACCAATAATTGCATAAGGCATAAGTTGAGATTTTTTCATATAATTATTAAAACAATCCTATTTTAAAAAGATTGTGTTTAATTACAAAGAAACTAACGAATTAATGTTCCAATTAATTCATTATTAACTAAAAGATTTTTTAATTTTTCTATATCATTATTTAAAATTTTTACATTCATTTGATTTTCATAACATTTCAAAGAAGCAATTAAATCAAAAGGATAATGACCGCCAGCACTCCATTTTAAATTATTTAAATCAACTTTAAAAATATCAAAATATTCATTCCATGTTATATCATATACTGGAATCTTTTTTTCAAAATTAGAATAAACATGATCAACATTTGTAACATTAATAACTTCATCAATTCCAAACTTAAGTGCAATATTTACTGCAACAAGATCTGTAGAAGCACCTGGTTTTGTTCCATATGTAACAACAAATTTATCTTTTTCATCGATTTCTTCAAATGATTTTGTTTCACATCCAAGTCTTTTTGCAACAATATCAGCATTAATTTTTGTTGCAGTTATTCCAAGTAAATCAAGATATTCATTTTCTTGTGTAACATTTTTTGCAACTTTTTGTAATTCTCTTGCTAAAATTCCTCCACCAACAACAATAAAAAATTGTCCATCCAAAGAATACAAAAGATTAACAAATTCATCTAAAAAAGAAAAATTTAAAGAATCTATTTTGTTATATAAAATAGATCCTCCAAGTGAAATTACGTGTTTTTTCATCTTTGAACGCAACTTGCATCAATAACTTCTCTTGTTTGATTACCAATAGTAAGTGTTGCTACTGCACATTCTTGTGTTGCAACATAAACTTCAGCAACAGCTTGTAAATATGCTTCATTTATTGCTTGCATTGCACATTGTGTATCAAGAACTTCTCTTTCAAAATCTCCAAATAAGACTTTTGCAGATGAACAATTATTTGTTTGTTGCAACAAAGAAATAATTATATTTTCTTGAATTGTACTAGCAAATAAATTCATATATTCTTGAGATGTTGTAAAATTTTCTCCTACTTTCAATACTTCTTTTCCAAAAACACTTTCCATATAATTTTTAGTTTGTTTAGTATAACTTCTCTCATTTATTTTCTGTAGATTTGTTACTAAAAAAAAAGCAACTATAACAAAAACTAAAATTACAATTATTCCCACTAATTTTTTTTCTGTACTTGATAAATTTTTAACCATGACAATCACAAATTAAATATTTTTTAGTCTTTTTAAATGTTACGATTTATAAAATTAAAAGATATATAAAAAATCATTTAAAACCACACTTACAATTTTTAATACCCAATCTAGAAAGATAAAAATCAATTAAATCAGATGCATTTTCAAAAAGAGTATTATTTTCTAAGTATTTATAAACAATATTTTTTTCTCCAACCCATATTTTTTCTATTAAATTTTTATCATAACATTTCAAATTAATAATATCAATTACTTTTTCATTTATTTCTAAAAAATGCATAACTTGAAATTCTAGATTTGAATCAATACAATATCCGTAAGTTAAAATTTTATTATTGACATCATTAGAATCTAATATTTTTTTTAGAATTAATATTCTTTCATAGATTTCAAAAGTATCATAATTTTTAAAAGGTTTTAAATCCAATATTTTTTTTACAATTACCAAAAAATCTTTATCAAAACCAATACTCAGATTTGAATCAAAATCAAATTTAAAATTTTTATATTTATGTATTATTTTTTTTAAAATATAACAATGATAATCATCTAAACTACTCATCTCATTTAAAGGTAAATTAATTTTATATTCATTTTTAAATATTCTTTCATCACTATAATTTGAAATATATGCAAATGTAGGATCTATAAAAATAATCTTTTTATTTAATTTAACTAAACAAACAGCATGATTCCAAAACAAACCAGAAAAAGTTTTCATTTTAAATTTTGATATTATTTTTGAATCATAATTTCTTTTTTCTAAAAGATGTTTGAGCACAATAGCATTTTCTAAACATCCTAAAGTAACTTTACTAAATATTATTTCATTTGCATTTCTTTTTAAATACATCTGATTAAAATTTAATAAATTTCCTTTTTCATCATATTTTAATTTTTCATATTTATTTTTAGGTTTATTTTTTTTTGCATTTTTTAAATTTTTATTAATCCAATTTATACATTCAAAAAAATATGTATAATCATTTTCTAAAAAATTATCAACCATTAATAACATCACCTAAATCTTTTTTTATAACACTAAATAATGTTTTATAAAGTTTACAAAATGGCGTTTTTTCTGAAGATCTATTTGTTAAGCTATCGGAATAACATCCTCCATTACAATTATCTAAAAATTCACAACCATTGCATTCTTGATATATTTTTTTATAATGTACATATTGCTTTTTAATAACATCTGACCTTAATATTTCTTCCAGTTTTGTTTCCAATATATTTCCTAACTTAAAATCATTATTATTTACAAGACGATTACAAACATATAGATCACCTAAAGAATCTAATGCTAAAAAAGAAAAACAAGATTCACAAGACAATGAACAAACATTACTTCTATTGAATAATAAACTTTCAGTCATTTCTACAAAAGGATTTAAAATAATTCTTTTATCATCATTTTTCCATATTTCATAAAGATTTCTATATATTTCAATAACTTTATCAATATTAAAAGAAAAATTCTTAGAATTTTTACCCATTCTTATATATGGATTTAAATTTGCTTTTTCAGTTATATCAATTAAATTTTCATATAATTTTTCTTCTAATCCAAAAAAACTATCACTAATAACAGATATAGTTGAATAATTTATTTTATAATATTTTAACATATCAATAGCATTCAAAACTTTATCAAAACTTTCATCTCCATTTTTAAAAAATCGAAAATTATTATGAATTTCCCTTATTGGTTCTAAACTTATTCCGACTTTCATTTTTGTTAATTCAAAAAGTTTTACAAAATTCTCATCAATTAAAGTACCATTTGTTTGTATAGATTGTTTTATATCAGATTTATCAAAATATTTTTTCAAAACCTTATTTGCTTCATAAAAAAAATCATATCCAGCAAGAGTTGGTTCTCCACCATGCCAAATAATTCCCAATTTTTTTATTCCTACTCTTTTTGATTCACTAAATAATCTATCCAATGTATCTATATTTACAATATTATTTTTTCTTGAATCCCTATAACAATACAAACAATCAAGGTTACAATTATCTGTAACATGAATTAAAAAATTTTGTCTATACAGAAAAAACACCTTTCATTTTCCATCTGAATACACATCCCAATGACTTCCCCATCCATCATTATCACTATGTGTGTCATAATGTTGAGAATATACATTAGAATTTACGTAAAAAGGTTTTGGCTTTATTGGTAAATCTAATTCATTTATTCCTAGAACTGAGACTAAAAATACATCTTCTGATTTTTCAAAAATTTCATTCCTTTTTGATTCAAAAGACATAATTATATCCACCAAATTACCTGATTTTTCTTCTTTTTTTAATATATGCATATAAACCACATAATTTTAATATATGTATATTATATAAATCTTTTGTAATAATATGATTATTAAAAAAATATTATTATCTATGTTTAGATTTTAAATATTTTCTTTTTAAATTTATTTTTATTTAAATTTATATACTTGATTATTTTATATAAAATGTATCAACTATACGAAATATATGAAATAAATTAAATAAATGAAATAAAAAACATTCAATCATAAAAATGATAATCAATCTAGACAAAACATCAACAAAAGAAGATGTAGGAAATAAAGCATATAATCTAATGCTATTAAAAAAATATAATTATAATGTTCCTAATGGAATAGTCATTTCATCTAAATATACAAATACTTTAATAAAAAATATTAAAGAAAAAGTTTTAAAAAATCTAAACGATCAAATCATGTCAAATAAAAAAAATTTTGAAAAATTTATAAAAGAAATAAACAATGATTTTAATAAATTAAAATTAGATGAAGAATTAATAAAAGATATAAAAAATCAATTAACAAAAAACAAAACTAAAAAATTCGTAGTAAGAAGCAGTACTAATTTTGAAGATTCGAAAAATTTCTCTTTTGCAGGACAATTTGATTCATTTTTAAATGTTAAAATTGAAGAATTAGAAAAATACATTTTAAAATGTATAAAATCTACTTTTTCAAGAAGAATGTTAAAATACACTTTCTTAAATAAAATAAAATTAGATAATATTTCCATATCTGTAATAATTCAAGAAATGATTATTGGAAAATATAGTGGAATTGCATTTTCAAAAAATCCAATTAATAATAATGAAAACGAAATAATAATTGATATCGGTCCTGGACTTTGCAATAATTATGTATCAGGAAAGAAAAACCCAAACACATATATATTAAAAAAAAATGAAAACATAAAAACTTGTCTTTCCATAGAAAATAAAATAAAAAACGAAGATGAAATACTAAAAACAATAAAAAAAAATATATTAGAAATTGAAAAAAAATTTGAAAATTTCATAGATATTGAATTTACATTTGATAAAGAAAATAATTTTTTTATTTTACAAGCAAGACCAATAACAAATTAAATTTAATATATAATTAAATTCCATGAAATATTGTCTTATATTCTTTTCTTTTATATCCTGGAATTTTGTCTTCTAATTCTCTAACTTCAAGATTTTCATAGACTTTATCAATCATTTCAGGTTCAATTCTCAAAATATCTTTTAATGTAACAAGTCCAACTAATTTACCTTTTTCATCAATTACTGGAAATCTTCTAATATCATATCTATTTATTAAATTAATTGCAACATTAATTTCATCATTTGGTTTTACAGAAATAATTTCTTTACTCATAATTTCTTCTGCTAAAATTTTTTTAGGATCTTTTGCCAAAGCAATTACTTTATAAACAATGTCAGATAATGTTATAATTCCAACTAAAACATTTGGATTTACTTTTTCATGGACTAAAATTGAGCTAATATCATGTTTTTGCAATTCTTTTGTGATTTTATATACAGATGTTTCTTCTGAGACTGCTATAGGTTTTCTTGTCATTATATCACAGATTAAATATTCTTCTCCCATTTTAATCAATCAATAATACTTTATATCTTTATTTAAATTTATTGATGTTTTTAAATTTTTTTAATAATATTTTTAAATTGCATCATCATTATTATTATTATTATTATTATTATTATTATATTATTATTATTATTATTTTATTTATTTTTTTCATCATTTACAATAAGAGATATTCCATCAATCAATTTATACATTTGAGAGAAATCAGTACTTTCTTCTTGAATTAATTTTTTGATTTGTTTAGATAAATTTTCAACTTCGTCTATTTCGAAAGTATCTTTATATTCAAATCTTTCATGAGGATAAGCTTCTTTATATGTTATAAACGGTGTCTTTTTTAAAATATATTCTGAATTAGATAAGCCCATATAACTACGATACCAATCTTCATCTTTTAATATTAATTCTAAAGCTCCACACAATCCTCCTAAAAAATTATTATAATCATAACTTACTCCAATATTGTTTAATTGAGGAACTTGTTTTTTATTCATAAAAATAAAAATAAATTTTATTATATAAAAGTACTTATTTATAATTTTAATATAAAAATGAAATAGAAAAAATAGAAAAAATAAAAATAAAAAACATCTAAAAACAAAAAAAAACAAAAAAAAACAAAAAAAACAAAAAATTAACAAATCTAAAAATCCAATATCCTATATATAAAAAATCTATACATTTTTATAAATAAAAAAAATCTAATAAATATGTCCTATGAAATCAAAAAGAAATATGACGACTTTATCGTAATTGAAATTCCTAATGCAAACATAAAAATAGAAGATACTCAAGAATCTCCAAACAAAATCACACAATCTAAAAAAGGATTAATTGCATTAATGATAAAAAAAGATATTGATTTTTATAAAGCAAAACATCACTTAGAAAATTATGCGAAATTTACATTTAATGGTATAAAAGATAAAACTGCTTTAACATATCAACTAATAGAAATTAACAAAATATTAAAACCAATTCAAGAAGATAATCTTATAGAAATAAAATCACCAAAACAAGTAGAAAAATTATTAGATTTTATGCAAAAAAAACAAGAACATATTGAATTAGAAGATCTTTATATTCCAGAAAAAAACATCGCAATTATTCCACTTTTCTATGCACAAAACAAAGTTTTTCCAGGAAATCTTGAAAAAAATTATTTTATAATCAATCTATACTCAGACGATGAAATTAAAATTGAACAAAATCAAGAAAATAAAAAAACACAAGATTTTACATTTATTAATTATTTTGATAAACAAAGATTTGGGAAAAACAATTTAGAAATCTCAAAATTAATCCTAAAAAAACAATTCAATAAAGTAATAGAAAAACTAAAAGAAGAATATAATTTCTTAGAAAATACAAACGATTTAAATAAAATAAGAGACGTATTAAAAATAATTTTAAACTCTTATCAATCTTACATTTTTAATAAAACTATTTCTGAATATATTAAACAAAATTATCCAAAAAATCTAAAAAAAATAACTATATTAGATGAAGAATATTTTATATCAAATGAAATTGACCAAAAAGAATTTCCACTAATAGGATTTGATTCAAGAAAAGAAATCTTAAATAAAAAATATGAAGACATAATTTATGATTTAATTGAAAAAGATAAAATCACATTTAGAGATTTAATTATTAGAGAATTAAGAAATCTAAGTATGGATCACTCATTTAGAAATTCAAAAGTTACAACTAGTTTAAAAATACAAAGAGATAATAATAAATACACTTTTCAATTTTTTATAGAAAAAGGTAGTTATGCAACAATGCTAATAAAGCAATACTATGAATTAAATAAAGATGATTAATATGGAAAACGAAGAAAAAAATGGAACATTTATAACATGTTTAAGTACAGGTAAAGGAACATGGGGAACTGTAAAAAGTATAATTAGTAAAGGAAATTTTGAAAAAGTAATAGTAATAACAAATGATTTTGGAAAAGAAAAATTCCAAGAAGAATGTGATATGATTGTAGTTGATACTTTTGGAGAAATTGATGATATTAAAGCAAAAATAACAAAAGAATTACCTGAAGCAAAATTTGCATCAGAAGTAGCTTTAAATATCGATTCTGGTTCCGGAAAAGAACACATGGCTTTAATTTCTGCTTTAATTGAAAAAGGTTATGGATTTAAATTCGTAACAATTAAAGAGGATGCAATTATTACAATTTAATTTTTTTATTTTTTTAGAGGATCTCTTAAAGTTAAAACATAACTTCCTTCTTCTCTACTTTTTGGAAAATATGTTCTTGCCGCTTCTTGAATATCTTTAGGAGTTATTTTTTTTACTTGTTCTAAATATTCCAATTGTGAAAAATCATAATTTTCAGCAAGATATATCATACCACTTAATTTTCTAACATCTTTAATGTCTTTATACATTCTGTATTCTATTCTTTTTTTTACATATTCTAATTCTTCTTCTGAAACAAGAGTTTCTCTTAATTGAGACATTACATCAAAAATTAAATCTATTGCATAATCAGATTTTAAAGATTTAATATTTCCTTTTATTGATAATTCTCCATAATTTACTTCAGAAAAATTTAAAGATTTAATATTGTATGCCAAACCTTCTTTTCTACTAATAAGTTTAAATAATCTTGAATTAGAATTTCCACAAAAAATATCATTTAAAACATCAACAAATGGAGTGTTTTCATTCTTCAAAGGTATTGTTGGAATACTTAAAATTAATTCGGAATTACTTTCATTTGCATTTATTTTATTTAATAAATCAGGAGCTTTATGATGAAAAAACTTTACATGATTTATTAATTTATTTTCTGGTATAATAAATTTATCAAATTCTGATTTTCTATATTTTCCAAAATACGAATCTATTATTTCTTCAATATTTTTTGGGATTCCTCCTATTACATTTAAAAATACATTATTAATATTATAATTTCTAGTATAAAAATCTCGAATTGTTTGAATATCAAAACTCTTAAGCATCATTTCATTTCCAAGAACTTCCCTTAACATTAAAGAATTTTTTCCTAAAAAAGATTCTTTATGTAATTTATCATGAAAATAATTTGGTTTACTTAATTTATTTGAAATTTCTCTTAAAACCCTTTGTCTTTCTCGTTCTATTTTTTCAAGATCAAATCTTTGATTAAATACTATTTCAGAAAAATAATCTAAAATTTGTAAAAAGTCATCTTTTAAAGAATCAACATAAAATAATGTTCTTTTTAAACTTGTAGAAGCATTAGATTCGCCAAAAGTATTCTTTATTTTTTCAATTTCTAATGGAGAATATTTTTTTGACCCAGCATTGTTAACAATATGTTCTAAAAAATGTGCAAGTCCATCTTCATCTTTTTTTTCACTTGTAGCACCACTATTTACAATTAGTTCAACATAAACTGTTGGTTCATCGTTTTCTTTATAATTAACTTTAAAGCCATTATCTAATTGTAATTGTTCATATCTTAAAGCATCTTCCAACATACATAAAAGAATTATTTTATATTTATAAAGATATTTATTTTTATTACTATTTAGTAACTATTAAAATAATTTAAATAAATTTATATAAATAATCGGATATAATAATACGTGGTGATAAGATGAAATCAGAAATAATAGAAAAAATCTCAGCATTAGTTACAGCAGCTTTTGGATTAGTTGCTGCACTTGCATGGAATGACGCAATAAAAGCATTATTTGTAGGACCTTGTGGAGCAGAAAATGCAGGAGCTCTTTGTGCACTATCTTCAGGAGGACCTTGGTTTTACGCAGTATTTGTTACTATTTTAGCAGTGTTAGCTAGTATTTGGGTTGGAAAAGCAACTTCAAAAATTAGTAAACCAAAAAAATAATTTTTATTTTTTATTTTTTTACTATTTTAAACAATAAATAAATAAGAAATTAATAAATAAATAAGAAATTAATAAATAAAAAGATAAAAAAAAGAAATATAAAATAAGAAATTAAAAATAAAAAAAAATCATAAAACGTATTACATAAAACATAATTACAAATAAATAATCTCTTGAGATTTATTATCTAAATCTTTTAAAGTGTAAAAATTCTTCTTAACTTCCTCTTCTCCTATGATTATCATTTTTTTACAATTAAAATTCATTGAATTTTTTATTTCTTTAGACATTCCTTTTGATTTGTAATTTACAAAAACATTTTTTCCTTTTTTTCTTAATTCTAATGCAACGATATTTGAAAAATCAATTTCTTCTTTTGAATTTGACATTGTAATCATATAATAATCTATATTATATTGATTTTCTATTAATCCTTTTTCCTTTAATAATTCTTCAAAAACAACATCTCCCATTCCAAAACCAATTCCCATTACTTTTTGACCTCCATAAGCTTCAACAAGATTATCATATCTTCCTCCACCAAGGATTGCTCTTAATGATTTTGATTTATCAAATCCTTCAAAAATTATTCCTGTGTAATATCCCAAACCTCTAATAATCTTTGGATCAAATTCAACATATTTTTTATATTCTTTTGGTAAATTTTCAATAATTTCTTTTAATTCTAAATATGATTTGTTATCAATATTTTTCATGTCTTCTATATTATCTGATTTTATTAATTTTAATATTTCTTCAATTTCTTTATCTTTTAATTTTAAATCTTTTAAAGATAATGTAAAATTACTTTCTCCTATTTTATCAAATTTATCAATCAATGATAATATCTCACTTTTTTGATCATATTTTTCTAAAAATGAGTTTAAAAAACCTCTATGAGAAACTCTTAGAGAAAAATCTTTTTGAGTAAGTCCACTTTCTTTTAAAATATCAATTGCTAACATTAATATTTCAGATTCTAAATTAGAATTTTCAGTTTCAAATAAAGAATCAACATTTAATTGATAAAATTCTCTAAGCCTTCCTTTTTGTGGTCTTTCATATCTCATACAAATTGGAATTGAAAATAATTTTATTGGTTTTTTTATTTCAGGTCTTTGTGCGATCATTCTTGCAAGTGTAGGTGTCATTTCTGGTCTTATTGTAAATTCATCAGATTTTTCAGATCTATTTTTTATGATAAACATTTGTTCAGAGATTTCTCCTTTTTTTTCCCACAATTTAGTGTTTTCAACTATCGGTCCATCATACTGCATAAAACCATATTTATTACATACTTTTTCCCAAATTGTTAAAACTTTTTTTACAGTTAAATAATCTTCTGGATATAAATCTCTTGTTCCTTTCATTGTTTGTATCAAAATTTTCACCTGTTTTTTTATTATCATATTGATTTTTTATTATATTTTTTGATATTTTATTAATATTATTATGTTATATGACTATTATATCACTATTATATCACTATTATATTTTTATTAATAGTATATTGTCATAAATAATAGAAAGTAATCTTATTTTTAAATTAATTGTTTTTTTATATAATAAAAAAGTTTGAAACATAAAAGAATTATTTTAAAAAAGTTTAAAACTTAACATAGTTATTTTTATATTTATGTTTGTCTATTCTTTTCATAAGACATTGGACATATATCAAAGGAATTTATATATGAATAATGTATATAGTAGGTTATAAGGTTATTAAGATGGCACCAATAAAAAATTATAGAACGGGAACTATGGAGGTTGCTCTATGGGAAAATGAAATAGAAGATAAGACATTTAGAAATATAACTATAAGTAGAAGTTATAAAGATAAGGAAGACAATTGGAAAAATACTAATAACATTCCAGTTGATGATATTCCGAAATTAGTCGCAATTTTAAATGAAGTATATAGAAGTCAAATGTTTGAAAACAAAGAAAATTAAATTAGGTGAAATATATGGGTGATGATTTAACTAAACTACCAGGAGTAGGACCAGCATCAGCAGAGAAATTAGAAAGTGCAGGTTTTGAAACTTATTTATCGATTGCAGTTTCAAGTCCAGCTGTTTTATCAGAAGTAACTGGTCTTTCCGAAGCAGCATCAAGAAAAGTAATTCAAAATGCAAGAGATTCAATGAAAATGGGATTTGAATCAGGAGATGCATTACTTGAAAGAAGAAGCAAAGTAATTAAAATAACAACAAGTTCAACAAATCTTGATAACATGCTAGATGGTGGTTTAGAAACATCAGCCATTACTGAATGTTTTGGTCAATATGGATCATCAAAAACTCAAATTGCACATCAACTAGCAGTAAATGTTCAATTACCTTTAGAACAAGGAGGTGCAGATGGAGTTGCAGTTTATATTGATACTGAAAACACATTTAGACCTGAAAGAATAAAACAAATGGCAGAAGGTTTGGGACTTGATTACACAGAAACTCTAAAAAACATTAGAGTTGCAAAAGCATACAATTCCGACCATCAAATGCTTTTAGTTCAAAAAATATCAGATTTAATAAATGAAGACAAATTAAATGTAAAAGTTGTTATTGTAGATTCATTAACTTCTCATTTTAGATCTGAATTTGTAGGTAGAGGTACTTTAGCTGATAGACAACAAAAATTAAATAAACATATGCATGATTTAGCAAAACTTGCTGATATGTATAATTTATGTGTTTATGTAACAAATCAAGTAATGGCAAAACCTGATCAATTTTTTGGAGATCCAACAGAAGCAATTGGTGGAAATGTTGTAGGACACAATTCAACTTTTAGAATTTATCTAAGAAAAGGTAAAAAAGGAAGTAGAGTTGCAAAATTAGTAGATAGTCCAAATTTACCAGATAACGAAGCAGTATTTTTCATAAATAATTGTGGAGTAAGAGATGAGTTTTTAGATTAATTTATTTATTTTTTTTCTATTTTCATCTTATTGTTTTATAAAAAAATTATAAGAACAAATTAATAAAATCTAGATTAATTAAGAATATTTCTGTCTATTTTCTTGTTTTTTTTAATTTTTCTTTAATTTTTCTTAAAATTATAAAAAATTACAACATTTTTATACTATTTTTAATAATTTCTATAAAAAAATCTTCATCATCCTTTGCAATACTACATCCTGATGCATTATTATGACCTCCACCAAAACCATTCATTTGAGAAAAAACATATGACATAAGTTCAGTTAAATTAACATGACCATTAGACCTTAAACTCATTGAAATTTTATCAATTGCATCTCTTGCAACAATTATTATCTTTTTTTTAGGGTATTTTACTAATAAAAAATTACTTACTTCTGTTGAAACAGAAACATCTTCATAATATTTTAGATAATATAAATCATCATTAATTAAAGGCTTATAATTACAAATTGCATAATATTTATCATAAATTCTTTTTGCTTTTTTAAAAAAAGGATTTTCTTCAGTATCTAAATTTAACAAATTTATTTCCAAAAGTTCTAAAATATATCTTTTAAAAGATGTAACATTAGATTTTAAAGAGAAATTCAAAAACAATATTTTTTCTCCTAGTGATGAATCAAACAATATTTCTCCTGGTGTCTCTTTTTTATTTATTAATTGATCTAATTGTAATTTTTTTATAGATGATTTTATTGTTCTATCAATATACCAATCTGATATACATCCTATTATCATCGCTAATTTTTCTTTTTTAAAGATTTTATAAACAAGCATTGAAGTAGGATAATCTTTTTTAAAATCTGTTGAATTTAAAATTATTAAATTATTTCTACTTTTTATTTCACTTTGAGGATGATGATCTATCCAAATAATTTTATATCCTGAATATTTTTTTAAAAATGATTCATCAACTTTTGCTATATCTAATATTATAATCGCATCAAAACTTGTTTCATCTAATTTATAAGAAAATCTCTCATCAATTAATGGTCTATCTTTAACCATAGTAAAAGAAAATGTGTCAAAATATTTTGCTATTTGATAAAAACTACAAAATCCATCTGCATCATTATCAAAAAAAATGTATGGGTTTTTTATTTGTTTAAATTCTTTTTTTATTTGTTTAATTATGTTTTCCATTTAATCACTATTTTTTGTTTCTTGTTTTTTTATTTTCTTGTTTTTTTATTTTATTTTTTGTTATTTTTTATTTTATTTTTATAAAAAACATAAAAAAATTAATTAATCATTAAAATCAATTATTAATTCTATTGGACAATGATCTGAACCATAATAATCTTTAAGGATATTTGATTCTTTAACTTTTTTTATTATATCTTTTGAAACTACAAAATAATCTATTCTCCAACCTATGTTTTTTTCTCTTGCACTAAATCTATAACTCCACCATGTGTAATTATCAGGTTCTTTATTAAAATATCTAAAAGTGTCTACAAAATCATTTTCTAATAATTTTGTAAACCAATTTCTTTCATCAATATAAAATCCTGGATTCATAGTGTTTGTTTTTGGATTTTTTAAATCGATTTCTTCATGTGCAACATTAAAATCTCCTGTTAATATAACTGGTTTATTTTTTTTTAATTCGTTTATTTTATTTAATAAATCATTATTAAATTTATTTTTAAAATCAATTCTTACAAGTTCTGGTTGTGAGTTTGGAAAGTAACAATTAATCATATAAAAATCTTTAAACTCGAATAATATATATCTTCCTTCATCATCAAATTCTTTAATTCCAATTTCTTTTGAAATTGATATAGGTTTTTCTTTAGATAAAATCATAACTCCGGAATAACCTTTTTTTTTAGCGAAAGAATAATCTTTATAATAACCTAATTCTTTTATTTCATTTGGAATTGTATCTTCTTGTGCTTTTATTTCTTGAATACAAAGTATATCTGGATTTTCTTCTTTTATGTAATCAAGAAAATCTTTTTTTAGAACGGCTCTAATTCCATTAACATTCCATGAGTGTATTTTTGTTGACATAATAAAACCTTTTTTAAAAATTAATATAATAATAATTTAATAACAATAACTAATGATATAATAATAATTTAATGATATAATAATATTAATGATAATGATTATAGTAACAATTTATTATGATTTATTTATAATATATTTATCTAAATCTTTATAAAATTTATTCATTTTGTTTCTTTTTATTTTTGTTTTAGTTTTGTTTTGTTTTGTTTCTTTTTTATTTTTTAATTTCTTTATTATCAACAACAAAATCATCTTTTAATAAATCTTTTTTTAATAAACAAGCTTTGCATATTTTATTTGAACTTGGTTGATTACATATTTCACATCTTCCTATACTTTGATTATTTGTGTTATTTGTGCTATTTATTTTATTAATATTGTTAGTATTATTAATATTATCTTTATTATTATTATTTTTATCTTTTTTGTTTTTTGTATTTTTTTTGCTTTTTACATTTTTTATGTTTTTTATATATTCAAAACAAGAAAATAAAAAATTAAATGATTCTATTTTATTATATCCTATTTCGTTTATTATGTCTCTAATTTTTCCTCTAAAACTCGCATAAGCATAAGGACATTCATTGTATTTTACTTTAAATTTTTGTAAAATTGAATAAATTAAAACTTCTTTTTCTGTTACAAAATATAGTGGTTTTATTCTTTGAACAAATCCATCATCAATGGATAAAAATCCCGTAATTGGACCCATTTTATAAAATTGATCGTTGTTATTTTTTATTAAATTCATCTTGAATGCTTGCAATTCATCATCAAAATTATGACCTGTTGCAATTATATCTGAATCATTTTCCAATGCTCCTAAATTTAAACTTTGTCTTCTAAAAACTCCACAGATATTACAAGGAAGCAAATTACTTTTTTTTACCGCACTATCTAAATCTATTTTAAAAACATCTTTAAAAGAAATTACTTTGTAATTTATTTTAATTTTTTTGCAAAAATCATTTAAATCATCAATTGTATGAGGTCTATATCCTGCAATTCCTTCATCAATACATAATGCAGTTATTTGAAAACAATCATTATGATTATCTGAATATTTTTTTAATAAACTTAATACTGTTAGCGAATCTTTTCCACCACTTGTTGCAATTGTTAGATTAATTTTTTTGTTTTTATCATTAAATTTATTTTTGAAATTCTTATCTCTTTTTTTTAAAGATTTTAAAATATAATCAATTGTAAGAAATACTTTTTCTTCTACATAATTAATGAAATTATTTTTATCAAAAACAAGATCATCTATTTTGTAAACTATTTTTTCTTTTGATTTTATTGATTTTTTTGAATACTTTTTTGTGATTTTAATTAGATCTTTTTGTGATTTCATTTTTAGATTTTTGAATTGATTTGAAAATTCTTTTATACCTTTGTAGTATGAATTTGAATTTTCAATTGATATTTTTTCTATGTATTTTTCTATGATTTCTTTATGATTTTTTTTGTATTCATCTAATACGTTTTTCTCAAAAAGAATTTTATCTTTTTCGATTATTTTTAAAAAATTATTTATATTTTTTTTATTTGATTTATTATTTTTCTTTGTGTTTTTGTTTATGTTTTTATTAATATTTTTTATACCTTCATCATTTTCATTTATATTTTTATTATTAAAATTCATTTCTAAAATATTAGAAAATTTTTCATCAATCTTTAAAATATTCAAAAACTTTTCAAAATAATAAATTATATCTAATTTATCTAAAAAATACATTTTTTTTTTATGATTATTTTTCAATAATGAATTTTCAAAATTATTAGAAACAATTATTCTTGATTTAAAAACTGGATTTATATTTTTTATTTCATTTGTTAAAAACATTTTTTCTTCTTGATTATAACAAATTAATTTGTTTTCTAAAAAGCCTCTAGGAAATTTAATTTTCTTCATGTATTAGAAAATTTTTTATTATTCTTAAATCTATTTACTTTTTTTGTTTTGTTTTTCTTTGTTTTTTTAGATTTTTTATTTAATTTTTATTTAATTCTTATTCTATTTTTATTTAAATATTTTTTTAATATGTTTTCTTTATTTTTGTTATTTTTTGTTTTTTGTTTTTATGTTTTATGTTTTTTATTTTTATGTTTTTATGTTTTTTATTTTTATGTTTTTATGTTTTTTATTATTTATTATTTATTGTTTTTAACAAATCTATAAAATATTAAAAAATATACGTCATAAATATATCAGAAAATTATTTACCATTTAACAAATTTGAAGGATTGTAATTTAAAAATTGTAAATAATTTGTATCTCCATTTTCATTTACTTTCTTAATAATCATATATTTTTCATTTATCAAATAATCATGAGTCTCAAAATGTTTTGTACATTCACTTTCTGTTTCCCAACAATCTTCATCTAAACATCCAACATAACCATTATTATTGATATCTTTTATTGATTCTATTTTACAATCTTCTCTTTCATTGGAATCATCTCCTATACAAGCTTCGTTATTAATTTTCATTGTTCTTTGAGTATATGTATGTTTTTGAGATTCATTCCATTCTGTTTTTACATTAAATATTTCTGAATATTTTTTACAATATTCTTTTTTTTCATCAGGATCAACCATTTGTCCATCATAACAAAAAATTCCATCATAACCATATATTTTTATATTATTATCTGGATTGTCAGAAGTTAATATAATTAAATTCTTAGTTTTTGTTTTAAAATCAAATAAAGAATTTGTTGTTAAACCCAAATTATTTATATATGATTCACGTGAAATTAATTTTATAACAACATCATCATCGTTTTTTTCATTTTCACATTTATCATAATCAACTTGAGATGATTTATCGTCTTCCAATTTATAAATAACACCTTTTTGATAAAAATTTGTTCCATAATAATTCTTTTCATTTAACAATTTATAAATATCATTTGAATCTGTTTTTACTAAAGTATCTATTTTATTTCCTTTATTATTTTTTAAAGATTTTGCATAATTTGGAAAGAAATATAATAAATTATTAAAAGTTGATATCTTTCTTTTTGTAAAATCCACAACACACTTTCCATCAAAGCATTCTCCAAATTCACTACAATCAAAAATTTTTCCAAACAATTTACCATCTAAAATAAATTTTTTTAATAAGAATGATTCATCAATACAATATGATAATTGTTCATCATAATAATATTTTCCATCTTTATCTAAATTTTCTTCTTTTATTTCTTCTTTTAAAGGAAAAAAACCATAACTTTTTTCATTATTTTCTTCTTTATCTCCTAGAAAAAAATTAACTAATGAACCATGTGATGCTTTTACAATAGTATTAAAAAAATTTTCTACATTATCTTTTGTTAAATATAATACTTTTTTGGTTTTTATTAATGGATCTAAAGCTTTTAATATTTCATCTGGATCTTCAAATAATCCTTTTTCTGGAGTTAAATAAAAATCATTACAATTATCTTGATTTATTTGATAATAATAATTATTATTATTGTTTATGTTTTGATCTTTTTCCCATTCATATCCTAAACCTTCGCATACATATTGAGAAAAATCATCATCAACACATCTTCCTTCAAAACAATAATTTGTCTCTACATTTTTTAAATTAATAATTTTTTGACCATTTGAATTTATAATATCTGAATTAAATTTAGTTGCAACATCACTACATTTTACTTCCTTAGTTACAAATTTATCTACTTCTTGAAGATAAATTCTTTCTACTAATGTTTCTGAATCTAAACAATAATCTCTGTTTAATAATTCAAACATATCACCTTTTGAATCATACTTATATAAATTACCTTGAAGAAAATAATTTGAATAAAAATAATAGTAATTAGCATCATATAATTCTTTTTCCATTTTTACTCTTTCCATATTACCTTTTTCTTGCATATAGATATTATTTCTCTTTATGAAGAAATCTAAAAGATTATTAAAATCTGTTTTATAATATTCTAATTTATTTTGTTTATCGTTTAAATTTGTTTTTTCATATTCTTCAATTTTAGTTTCTTTACCTTCTTTAATTATAGTTTTAATTATAAGTACATCAAAAAAATTATTGAATTTAATTAAAAAATTATTATCTATTTTATTATTACTTTTATATTGTTTTAATATATCAACAACACATTTACCTTCACTACAACTACCATATTCTGAACAATCATATATTTTATATGCTGTTGAACTGTTATCAAAAACAATTTGACGACCCTTTTCTTCATCAATAATTCCTCTCTTTATTAAAAAACGATTATCTAAACAAAAAGAATTTAAAAATTCAGAACTATTAAAAATAAATAAACCATAAGGTCTATTAAAAATATTATTTGAATTTTCTATATCATTTTTTAAATAATTATATTCTAAGTTTGAAACATCTGGTACAAAAGGATCGAATGTTTTTAGATGTGGAAATGAATCATCATAATCATTACCAAACCATCCTGCAATAAGTCCTGTTTGAATTTCTTCATATAGTCTAGGTGATGATTGAAATGATAAAACAAAATCTATGTTTAAGAAAAAAAATGTAAATATTATTAATATAAAAGAAAAAAAGAAGATATTTTTATTTTTATTATTTCTTCTTTTTATTATATTTACTTTATTATCTTTATTATTTTTATTATTATCAATATTCATGATATTTAATATTCTCATCCTTTTTTAAATTTTTTTAATTTTACAAAAAAAACTATAAAAATATAGAATAAAAAATAAAATATTTTCAAAATATTCAAGAAATTTTATAGATTATTTATAGATTATTCATAAATTATTTAATAAAATAATAAAAAACTAAATAATAATGATAATAATAATAATAAATAATTACAAAAATATTTAAGAATCTTATAAAATATAAAATAAATTAAATAATAAAAATTAAATAATAAAAAAATTAAATATGAATAAATCTAAAAATTGAATAAATTTTTATACATAAATAATATTAATTTATCATGGACAAAAAAAACTTCATACTATTATCAATTTTAATGTTTTCTTTAATGATATTTTTAATTTTAATTAATTACAATAATCTTAATGAAAAAATGATAACTAATTGGGATTTTAATGGAGAACCTTCAGGTTATTCTTCAAAATTAGAAGCATTAATAATTATGCCTATTACATCAATATTTATCTTTATTATTATTTTCATTTCTATATTTTTTTTAAAAAAACAAAATAAATTAGAAGATAATGAAAATACTATTTACAATTTCATGTTAATCATTTTATTATTTCTTTTATCTATGCAATTCTTTATTATCTACAAAAATTTAGGATATAATATTGATACTATTAAGTTCATTATGTCATTTTTTACAATACTTTTTTATTATTCTGGAGTTGTTTTAAAAGATATAAAACAAAATAATTTTATTGGTGTAAGAACAATTTGGACATTAAAAAATGAAGATGTTTGGAATAAAACAAATCAATTAGGTGCATATTTCTTTAAATTTTTTGCAATCGTTTCTTTTATAGGAGTAATTATTCCAAAATTTAATATGATATTTTTAATGATTTTAATATTCTTAGGAGTTATTTATTTGTATTTTTATTCTTTTTATTTATATAAAAAAACCAATAATTTAAATAACATTAATACTAAAAATATTAATGAAAATAGCACAAAAAATGAAAAATAAAAAAATAAAAGAAAGTAAAATACAAAGAAAGAAAGAAAAAAATAAAAAAACAAAAAGAAAAACAAAAAGAAAATAAATAATGTGATAATCATGAAAATAGACGAATTATTAACACCTAAAGAATATATAAGTATTGATCAAGATGTAAAATCTGAAAGTGAAATCTTTGAAAAAGTTAGATATATTCTAAATTTAACAAAAAATACTTATAGTTTTAATAATTCAGATCCTTTTAAATTTGTAATTGTAAAAAATAAAATATTAAAAGAACTAATTGCAAAATCTACATTAAATGAATTAATCTTAGCAAAAGTCATAGTTGTATTGGAATGTAACACAAAAGAAACTGATATATTACAAATTAGTAAAGAATCTGCTATTGCAAATTGTGGAATGGCTTTACAAAATTTAATGATTTATTCTAGAGCTTTTAACATGGAACCTGCAATTTTTTTTAAATTTGACTCTAAATTATTTAAAGAAAAAATGAAGTTGGAAAATCCTCTTGCAATAATTGTTTATGGAAATTTACATCTAAAAAATCAAATTAAAGTCGATAAAAAAATTATTACAATTGATGATACAAAAAATATAAAATTAGAACCTTTACTTGATGATGCTAAATTTGACGAATATATTGAAAATAATTTTAAAGAAACTTTAGTTGATTTAAAAACTATTAAACTTGGATTTCAGAAAAATATTGAAAAATTAAAAGAGAAATTCTTAAATAAAAAAAATAAAGATGATTAATTTTTTTAATTGTTTTATTTATTTAATGTTATTTTGTATTTTTTATCATTATTTTTTATTTTTTTTGCTTTATTTTGTATTTTATTTTTTAAAATTTATATTAAAAATCTAAATCTTTTTATACTTTAAAAAAAAATAATAAATAAAATGATAATCTTAAAAAATTGTAAAAAAATCATTACTCAAAATGATAAAAGGGAAATTTTAGAAAATTATAACATTGTTATAGAAAAGAATCTTATAAAATCTATTTCTAAAGATATTGAAAATCAAAAATTCACAGACAATGACACAATTATTGATTGTTCACAAAAAATTGTAATGCCGGGATTAATAAACATGCATACACATCTTCCTATGACTTTTCTTAAGGGATATAGCGATGATAAAGAATTAAAAGAATGGTTGGAAAAGGATATATGGCCAAAAGAAGCAACCATGACAAAAAACGATATAAAACAAAGTAGTTTACTTGCACTTAAAGAATTATTATTAACTGGAACAACAACTTTTGTAGATATGTATTATCATCTTGATGCAATGCTTGAAGCAATAAAAGAAATTCCTCTAAGAAGTTATCTTGGTTATGGTGTTATTGATGGAACAATAAATTATGATATTGAAACAAATAAAACAAATTGGATTGATTTTAATAAAACTCAAAAGGAATTAAATGGCGTAAATGAATCTATAAAAATGTATGAAGAAATAAAAATGACAAATCTACCTGTGAAAATTTTAATAACTCCTCATTCTCCATATACTGTAAATGAATCAACTTTAAAAAAATTAAAAAACATTGCAAATAAAAATAATCTTAAATATTTAATACATGTAAATGAAACAAGAACTGAATTTTATAATGTAAAAAAACAATACAATAAATCACCTATAGAATTTTTAAATGATCTTAAAGTTCTTGATTCTAATTCTATATTAGTTCACAATGTTTGGGCTACAAAAATGGAATTAGATATATTAAAAAAAACAAATTCTCATTTAGTCTTTTGTGCAACATCAAATGCAAAACTTGCATCTGGAAGCGTTTTCCCATATAGAGAATCAAAAAAAAGAAACATAAACATAACATTAGGTACTGATGGTTCTTCATCAAATAATTGTCTTGATATGTTTCAAGAAATGAAATTTTCCTCTCTTTTAATAAAAAATCATCTTTGGGATCCTACTGTTGCAAATGCACAAGAAATACTTGATTGTGCTACGATAAATGCTGCAAACGCACTTGGTGAAAAAATCGGTAGTTTAAAAGAAGATTACATTGCAGATTTAATAACATTAGATGCAAACGATGTTACACTACAACCAGATACAAATAATATTATTAGTCATCTTGTTTACTCTCTAAATTCATACTCGACACAAGATGTAATTGTAAATGGAGAAATACTTTTAAATAATAGAAAGATAATAAAAAAATATGTTTAGAGAAAATAAAGAAAACATAGATTATATCTTATTGATTAAAAGTATTGAAAAAAAGTTTTATCTATTTAGAGATTTTTATAAAAATCAAACAAATTTAGAAGATTTAATTAAATTAATTAATGAAATAATTCATACTTCTATAAAATTACAAAAATATGAAAAAATAGAACATGAATATAACAATAATGAATTTAAAAAAATACATTTTGATAATTTTGAATTATTAAAAATGATTAACCTTGAAGTTAATAAAAAAATTCCTACAAATGAATCTGAAAATTTTATTAAAAATATAAAAGAAGGATTAAAAAAAGAAGATGAAGCCTTTACTGAAAAAATAAAAATGATTTTTCATATTGAAGACATTTTTTCTAAAATTATTTTTGAAAACGAAAAACAACTAAAAATTTTAATGGAAATAAAAAATAAAACAATGAATGAAGTTAAATTAAAAGAATCCTTAATAAATGAATATAGATTGGTATCAGAATTAAACGAATCTTTGAAAACTTCAAATAATATAACACTAAAAAAAGATTATATTGAAGAAAAAATCATAACTTCAACAAATCCAATAATAAATTATAAAAAACAACAAATAAGAAACAAAAAAGATTTAAAAAAACAAATAAAAGAAAATAAAAAACTTGAACGAAAAAATAAAAACATTTTAAAAAATTGTAAAAAAGAAGAAAAAATATTTGGAACTCAAAATTCTTTTTTAATAAAAGATAGACATACACACGATATCTTAAAATCTATTGATTTTTCATTTTCAATTATTACAAAAAATAATAATTTTGATTTATATTGGCAATGTATTCCTATAGTAAGAAATGAAATCGCTTATTCAATAACAGAAATTTCAAGAAGATTTAATAAAAAAATCTCTGAATTATTTAATATTGAATTAAAAGATTCAATTCTTGTTATAACTGATACAATAAGAAGTAAGGAAACTCAAGAAAAATATTTTAAAACAAATCCAAATGCAATAAATCCTGAAAAATCAAAACATGTAAGTGGATTTGCAATAGATATTGGATTAAATTCTACAACAAATAAGTTAAGAAAAATATTAAAAAAAGATAATAATGAAAAAAACAATAAAATTATTGAAAAAATAAGTTTTAAAATATTAAAAAATAAAATAAAATCAATTTTAAATTCAATTGTTAATGATATAAATAAAGAATATTCAAAAGATTTAAACAATAAACCATTGTTTTTTGCAATTATTGAAAATAATGGATGTTTTCATATTAGTTTAAATCAAACAATTGAAGCAAAAAGAATAACTTATAATTTTAAGAAAAGTATTGTTTAAGACTATTATTTATTAATAATTTTTAAATTTTACTTAAAACTTCTATTGATCTATTCAAGAATTCTTCTTCCTTATCAAGAGGAACAATCGCACCTGATGCAGAAACATGACCTCCATATTCACCATAATCAAAGTTTTTAAAAATTTCATTAAATATTTCTCTTAAATTATGATTTCCTGTTGTTCTAAGTGATATTTTTAAATATTTTTTAGGTGTTCTAGCCATTGTCATTAAAACTTTTCCTTTAGGAAAATCTTTTGATTTTGATAATATTGATGCTAAAGTTCCAACCATTGTATGTAATATTTCTTCCTTACCATTTATTATTAAATATTTATCAGAATCATAAACAAATTCTTTATTATTTTCTGATCTTACTTTTTTAACCCAATTTAAATAATGAACTAAATCTGTTTTATAAGTTTTTATTAATTTTGAAGCTTCAACTTTCATTTTTTTATCATTTAAGCAAGCATAAAGACCATATTCTGGCTTTCCTAATCTTCCACATCCATTTAACAATGTTGCAAATTCTTTAATACTTTTAAATGCACTTTCTTCTTTTTCACTTTTTATTATATAATGAGTAGAATAAATATCACTAGGATTTTTACAATCTTTTCTTGTCATTAAAATACCCATCTCTAATTTCTTCTTTTCCTCATCGCTTAATTCATAGTAATATCTAAATCTATTACCTTCTTTCATTTTTATTCCCATGCCTTCTAAAAAATTCATGGTTTTTTGAAATTTTTCGCTAGAATAAGGTATTAATGGATCTTGAACATTTTGTAATAGCATAATTAATGGTTTTGAATAAATACCAAATAATCTTAAATCTTTTTTAACTTCAACAAGACCTTCTTTTATTGACATCTCTAAAATATCTTTATTTATAGAAACAAAACCTCCATCAGAATCTTGAACATCTCCTACCGCTCCTATCAATGGTATATATGATAACTTTGACATTTTTTTATCAATTACTAAAGAAAATAAAAAACAAACTCCAGCTCCTGAAATTTCTCTTCCTCCATCTATTCCAAACATATGAGGATTTACTTGAATTATATTTTCTTTTAAATAATTATCAAATTTTCCATCTTTTAATTCTTCTTCTTCTTTTGTTAATTCGACACATTCATGATGATCTAAAATTAAAATATTTTTATCTGGTAAAAATTTTCTAATTCTATCAATTTGTCCTGAACCTAAATCAGAAAAAACATACAAATCAAAAAATCCGTCTTTCATAGATTCTATATCTTCAGTTCTTAATTGATTTAAAATAGATGTACTAAAAATTGAAGATCTTGGTTTAAAAATTTTTGTTAATAATGCTGCTGAACTAATACCATCAGCATCTAAATGAGAAATTAATTTTACTTTTTTCAAATTACCTTTAGATTTATATTTATTTCCAACAACTTTAATAAAATCCAAAAACAATTCTTTTGACATTTTTTCACCATAAATATCATAAATTAAAATTAAAAATTAAATAATAATTAAATGATATTAAATAATTAAATAAATAATATTAAATAATAATTAATTGTTATAAAAATATAAAATAAAACTTTTAAAATATAATAAAATATAATTTAAAAAAATAAAAAAAAAGAAATAATTACTGTACAAGTAATTTTGCTCTCTTTGGATCATAGTTCCAATCTTTTGATACTTTATTAGTTCTCTTATAATATTTAACTAATCTTAATATCTTAGATTCAGTATATAATAATCCTCTTTTAGCAACAACATCATGATTATTAGTAGCAATGTGTTCTCTTAAAACAACAGCTCTCTTGATTAATGAGTATAAATCTTCTGGGAATTCTTTTGCTAAATTCTTTTCTTCTAATATTTTTGTGATTTTCTTTCCTAAAATCATTCTTACATCTGGAATTCCATAACTATCTCTTAAAATCATTCCGATTTGAGATGCACTATTTCCTTCTTTTGCTAATTTTAGAATTAAATGTTCGATAACATTTGGTTTGTATTGTACCCATGTTGGAACAATCTTATGTAAACTTTTCTTACTTCTACTTTTTCCTTTATGTCTTGAATGTATTCTTGCCATATTATCACCGGTGTGATTTGGTTACTTAACTAAACCACCCATATTTTAAGGGAGATTTCTTTTATTTATAAATGTATTTTTTATTTTATGAGAATCTGACCTAAATCTGCTATTATGACACCTTTATTCACAGAATTATTGCTTGCCAGCTCAATAGATAGGATTAAGCTTCACGAGTTTTATTTATCCCTATCAAAATTCAGGTATTCAATAATGGTCAGATTTTTTAAAATATTGTAATTAAATATAAATTTATTGTTATTTTTATTAATTTATAATAAAATATGACATAATTATAATTATATAATGTAAAAATAAAAATAAAAAATGAAATGAAATAAAATAAAATGAAAATAATGAAAATAATGAAAAAATAAAATCATTAATACCTACAAAATCTATAGAATGTCATCTAATACACTAATTAAATTATCTATATCAGATTCCTCTACAAATAATCCAAAAGAAAATCTTATGACACTTTCTATATTATTTTGTGATAGAAAAAATATATTTCCAAAATTAGATTCTGAACAAATTATATCATTTTCTCTAAGTGTTTCTACAAATCTTTTATTAGGTATGTTATCCAAAGTAAAAGAAAATATTGGTGCTTTATTATTCTTATCTTGAATGTTTATAAAATTTAATTTTTTATTATTTTTTATATATTTTAAGAATTTATCAATTATTTTTTTATTATTTTCTTCTATATTTTCATATCCTAGTTCTTCTAAATAATTTATTGAATATCCTAAAGCAATAGCTCCAATAATATTTTTTGTCCCGTATTCTAATCTATTATAATCTTTATACAATAAATAATCGTTTTTTGTAATTTTTGAAACTGAATTTGATCCTATTAAAATTTCTTCAAAATGACTTAATGATTTTTCATTTATAAATAAAATTCCCATTACTATTGGAGAATACAATTTCTGAGCACTAAAACAAATTGAATCAGCATTTATTTTTTTTAAATCTACTTTTCTAAATGGAATATACGAGGCTAAATCGTAATTTATAAAAACATCTTTATTTTTTTCTTTTATTATATTTGAAATGCCTTCTAAATCTTGTAAATATCCTAAAATAGATGAACAACCAGATATTGATGCAATTTTTGTTTTTTGATTTATTTTAAATTTTAAATCATTAATATCGATTTCTCCATTTGAATTATGTTTTATTAAATTTATCTTTAAATCTTTTTCTTTGGCTATTTTTTGCCAAATTAAGAAATTTGAATCGTGTTCTTGTTGTGATAAAATTATTTCATCGCCTTTTTCTAAATTTTTTGTTAACCCATAGGCTAATATATTTATTGATTCTGTTGTATTTTTCGTATAAATAATTTCTTCTCTATTACAATTTAAGAATTCTGCAACAATTTCTTTGGACTTTAAATATTCATTGTTTGCTTGTGTTTCAAAAGAAATATATCTATCAATATCATTTAATGTGCAATTAAAGATATCATTCATTCTAATGAGTATATTTTGTGGAATTATACTTATCGAAAGGTTGTCCAAATAATTTATTTGGCTTATTTGATTGAAATCAAATTTGTTCATTTTCTATAGGTTGATTATATTATTGTTATTTGTTGGTATAACATCAAAATCTTGAAAGTGATCTTGCTGATCTAAATCAATGACATCATTGTTTCTCATTTGTAATAATGGAATGAATGTGTAAATTGTTTCTGTTTTATCTTGTGTTCCAACTAATTTTGAGAATTTAATTCTTTCTTCATTAAATGAATGTATTTTATTATAAACTTGATCTACAAGATAACTCATTTCAGGATATTTTTCTTCTACCATATCTTGAAGTTCTTTATCAATTTTTTTAGTTGAGGTTCTTTTTACATTGTGTCTTTCAACCTTTCTTTTATATACTTTCATTGCTCTTTCAAGATTACTTACTAAATCAAACAATGAGACTTTTCTTGATGTTCTAATTGGGGTTCTTAATTTTAAATTTTTCAATATCTCTTCTTCTTCTGGAATTAAAGGAATTTCTTCATATCCTTCTTGATTTGAATAATCTAAGAAGTCAGAATCTTCAATTAATTCTTCGTTTGCTGAACTAAATATATCAAAATCAGAATTGGATAAGTTTTCAGCTTTATATTTTAGTAACATTGAAGCTGTCAAAACAACTTTACCTGATAAGAAAAAATCTACTGATTTCATTTGTGAAATTATCTCCATAAATCTTTGAGATAATACAGAAACATCAATGTCCCATGGATCTAATCCTTCTTGTTTAACGATTTCATAGATTAAAGACTGCCAACTTAAATTTTGTTCGTCTTTTAATGTATCGATTATTCTGTTGACTACATCCATATGAATCACATGTTATATTAATATACGTATATGTATATTTGTATAATTATATATAAACTTTTCTTTTTTGTAGAAATACTGTTTATATTATTTTACATCATCAAATAATACATTATATTTACTATACTTTTGTTTTATAGATTGTTTATAAATTTTTGTATTTTTCGTCTTAAAATATATTATCTATTATAATGAAAATATTATAAATCTTTATATGATACAAAAAGATAAAAGTAGAATAGTAAAAATAAAAAATAAATTTAGAAAAATAAGAAACAAAAAAAGAAAATAAAAAATAAAAAATAAAAAATAAAAAATAAGAAATAAAAAATTAAATAAACAGATTAAATAAAAAATTAAATAAACAAATTAAACCAACTTTCTTTCCAAATCAAAAACAATATCTTCTTTTGAATTTTGAGTATCAGAAAGTAAAGTATAAGCAGATTTGAAATCTTTAGCTTTTAAAACTGTATAATCTTCTAAGAAAACACCTTTAGAATGATGTCTTCTAATTCCATAACTAGATTCTAAATTTGCATTTTTTAAATAAGAAATATTAATCTTTTTATTATGATATTCAATAATAATTGTTGAATTTTCAAGTAAAGAATTCATTGCTAAATCTTTTTCTCTTTTAGGATGAATAAATCCAACATGTTCAACTTCTTCACTTCTTGCATAATCTGTTAAAGCATGATTTAGTGCTGAAATAACTGTTCCACCTTTTCCATGAGCTATTAAATTGCCTTCAACATCTTCTATATTAAAAACTATACTTCCATTTTTTTTAGTTGATATTGCTTTACATTGACTTTCTAGAAGAGATTCTATTGTTAATACTTCATCAAACATTTATATCAATATTTTTTTTATTTATCCCATATATTAAGATTGTGCCCTTTTTATATATCTTTTTTATTATAACTTTTAAATTATATATACTGCATTGTATAATATAAAATTTATATAGAATAACTACATTAATAATAATAATTATTATTATATAACAATATAATTATTAAAAAGAAGTGATTAAATGGAAATACTAAAGAAAAATTTTTTCGAATTAACAACAAAGGAGTTATATGATATATTGCATTTAAGATCGGAAATTTTTGTTTTAGAACAAAATTGTCTTTATCAAGATTTAGATGAAATAGATAAGATTTCAATACACTATTTTTTGATTATTGATGGAGAAATTGTATCTTATTTAAGGACATATAAAGATAAAGATTTCACTCGAATTACAAGAGTTTGCACAAAGAAAGATTATAGAAAAAAAGGATATTCAAAAACGTTAATTAATAATGCTATTAAAGATTTAGACAAACCTATTTTGATTCATGCTCAAAATTATTTAAAAGATTTTTATGAATCTTTTGGATTTAAGAAAACTTCGGAAATTTTTCTAGAGGATGGCATAGAACATATAATAATGGTTCTTAGAGATTAATTAAAAGATTAATTAGGACATGTTCCCCAGATTGGTTGAAAATCAGCTTGAAGAGGACATATAAAAAAATATTTATTTTGTAAAAATGTTACAAAAAAAATGTAGTTATTACTATATATTTCCTAAACTTTTATTTTTTAATGTTTGTAACATATCTTCTATATCTTCTTTTAGGAATCTTTTTTGGTTGCATTACAGGTCTTATTCCTGGAATTCATGTAAATTTAGTTTGCTCAATTTTACTATTCTTTAATCTAAATCATTATTTTGCCATAACTATTATTTCTATGTCAATTACTCACACTTTCTTAGATACAATTCCTAGTGCTTTTCTTGGAATTCCTAGCGATGTTATTTTAAACGCATTACCTTTACATAAAGAAACATTAAATGGAAATGCATTTAAAGGAATTTATTATACATTAATAGGAAGTTTGTTTACAACCATTTGTTCTTTTTGCTTAATTCCTATAAGTTATCTATTATTAAAACATACATACGACTACATTAAATTATCTTTTCCTTATGTTTTATTTATAATAATGATTTATCTTTTCTTTAAAAACAAACCATTAAAATCAAAAATTACTTTTATTTTTGCATTTTTAATAGGATATATTTCATTAATTCAACTTAGTTTGAAAAATCCTTTATTTCATTTACTTTCTGGATTTTTTGCTCTTGCTTGCCTTGATTTTAAAAAATCAACAATTCCCAAACAAACAATTGAATATCCTCAAATAAAATACAAATATATCATTGTTTCACTATTTTCTTCGTTTGGTGGGTTTTTAACATCAATTGCTCCTGGGATTGGAAGTGCTTTTGCAATTTTAATAATATCAATCTTTAAAAAATTTAAAGAAGAAGATTTCTTAGTTTTAACAGGAGGAATAAATACTGCTAATTTTTATTTTAGTTTAATTATGTTTTATCTTTTCGATAAATCCAGAAATGGATCTATTAGTGCTATCTCAAATTTTATAACACCTAATTTTGAATCTTTTTTATTATTTGTTTTATTATCTTTATTAAGTGGAATTATTGCTTTTAAAATTGGTATTTTTTTTGCAAAAAAATTTACATTAATAATTCCAAAATTAAACATAAAAATAATTAATTTTGTATTAATTTCAATAATAATTTTTATATCTTTTTGCTTTGATGGTATCATAGGATTATTAATATTATTATCAAGTACACTTGTTGGAATTTATTCTTTAAAAAATAATGTGTCTAGAAAAATAAATCTTGTTTCTTTAATTGGACCAACTTTAATTAATCTTATCTGATTTTTTAATATTATTTAGATTGAAAAAAATTATTCAAAAATAAGTAAAATAATTTAAAAAAATAAGTAAAAATATTAAAATATATAATATAAAAAATATAAAAAATATATAAATATAAAAAATAAAAAAAATAAGAAAACAAAAAAACAAAAAAAATAAATCGAATAAATCAATCTAAATAATGTGAAATATCTGAGGAAATATCAATTAAAGTATCTAATTTATTAGAAATAAAATTTTTATCTTCTTCATTAATTTCTACTGATTTAAATAAATTAGTTTTGGATCTCTTTAACAAAAATCCAGTAAATAAGAATATAACACAATCTTGTGTAAATAAAATATTCATACCTTTTGTTTTCTTATCTAATTCTATAATCTTTTCTTGAACCGCAGGAGATAATTGTTTAACAATCTCTAAAGACTTCTCTGACTTTTTACCATCATATAAAAAAGAAAACCTTTTATTAAATTCAATTGATTCTGTATTTATCTCTTTTTTACTAAATCTAGAAAAAATTGATTCTCTACATAAACAAAATCTTGTGTTTATTTTTTTATTTAATTTTATTGAAAAAAAATGTGTATTATATGTTGTCGAAGATGAATTTTTACCATTTTGTGTTCTAATTGTATATGTAAAAATCCCTGAATAAAAATAATGATCTATACTATTTTTTGTTAAACTTCCCCAAAATTGATCTTCAACATGCTGACTAGAATTACCTTTCTGAAATATTTCAGGATATAATTTCGATAAATCAAACCATTTTTTATAATCAGAATATGGATCATAAAGAAAGTTATTTGATTGTGCAACTTGAATTTTTATAATATCTTTTGATAAAGATTGGTAATCAATAAGAATAAAAGTTAACGGAAATATTGCAAATAATAAATACATAAGCCATGCATCTGGATCGATTTTTATTGAACTATTAAAATTTAAAAGAAAAACTCCAACAGTTCCAACAATTAATATAAGAGATGCTATAGATATTTGTTTTTTAGGTTTGTCTGGGTTTCTTTTAAGAAAAAAAAGTTTACTTAAAATTTTAATACAATTTTTATTTATTCTTTCAAAATCAATAAAATTTGTTGGATCCCAATAATTATTTTGTGAAATGTTTGAAAAGGATTGCTTAGCCATTTCTACATCTTCTTGTTTTGGTTTTACAAGACTAGTTTTATCTAAAAAATTAGATAAGATTTTTTTACCATTTTCCATTTTAATCAAAAACTAATATTTACTTCTTTTTTTTCTTCTTTTGTTGCTTCAAAAAAATCTGCTTGTTTGAATGAAAACATTTTTGCAATTATATTTGAAGGAAAAGTTTCAATTTTATTATTAAAATATGTAACGTTCTCATTGTATATTCTTCTTGATGCTGCTATTTGATTTTCTGTTTTACTTAATTCACTTTGTAATTCCATAAAATTTTGATTTGCTTTTAAATTTGGATAATTTTCAGAAACTGCAAATAAAGATTTCAAAGAACTAGATAATTGATCTTGAGTTTTTGCAATGTCTTTTAAATTAGTTTGATTCATAGATAGATTTCTTAGTTTTACTATATTTTCTAATGTTTCTTTTTCATGTGTTGCATATCCTTTTACAACATTAACTAAATTTGGAATTAAATCATTTCTTCTTTTTAATTGAACATCTATTCCTGACCATGAATTTTTAACATGATTTTTTAATCTAATTAAAGAATTAAACATAGATATAATGCCTAAAAAAACTACTCCTATAATTATTAACAATATCTTTATTTCCATTTTCATATTTTTTAATAATTATAAATATATAAATTTATTTAATCAATAATTAAAAAATAAAAAATAATACCTAACAATATAAAAAATAACAATATGAAAATATAATATATCTCTAAAGTATTACATCATTAAAAAAGCAAATACTGATATAACAAAATGTTTATAAATCCTATAATTAAACATATTACATGGATAAACCATTATTATCATTAACTGGATATGTTCAAATAACTAAAATTATAAAAAATTGTAAAGATTATAAAAAAAAACGAATCTTATGCAATCAAATATATGATACTTTAATAGAAAATAGTGAAAAAATGGATATTGCAGTATTAAATGATTTTTACATTAGATATGAAAAATTCCTAAATAATGAAAGTGATGAAAAAAAAGAAGAAATTGCAAAAAAAAAAGAAGAACTTAAAAAAAATCAAGATGAAATAAAAGATTTAATGATTTATACTGACTTCTGTGAAGATCTTGAAGATATATTAAATCAAAGTATAATAACTCCAAAAGAAACAGAATTAATAATTAAAAAATCAAGTTCAACAATGTCACTTCTTGAAAGATTAGGTATAGATCCTTTTAATATTCCTGAAACATTAATTTACTTAAACAATTTATTTGATATAGAATATCATTTTTAATCATTCATATTTTAGAAAAACTTCTGCGAATCTACATTTATGAATTATTCCATAAATCAATGATTTTATTATTACTATTGGAGTTAATTGATATACTGCTGTTTTTTGTGTTTTAAATTCAGCCAAAGCTTTTAATTTTGTTCTTAATGTTTCTCTTATGTCAACAACAATTGAATCATTGTTTGCTTCACTTATACTTATTGGATTCCAAATATTAAAAGTATACGCGTTTTTATAGTCTTTTTCTTTTAAAACTTCTGAAACAATTTTATAAACAGCCAAATGATCTACAAAAATTCTATCGTCTTTTGAATGAAATAATATAAATTCTGGATTATAAAAATCTATTAATCTATGAACTGCTCTTTTTACTCTTGGTTTTTTTATTTCATTTATTAAATTCATATCTTTTAATGACAAAAAATATGGTGTTGTTCCTAAAATATTACTAACTCTTTTTGCTTCTTGAATTCTTTTAGGAATCAAATACTCTTTATTCATAATCAATGAACCTTCTTCACCTAATGAGAAAAATATCGTAACTACTTTATATCCTTGATTTGTTAGTTTTTTAATAAATCCGCCAGCACCTAATGTTTCATCATCTGGATGAGCACAAAAGATTAATACGTTTTTTTTCATTTTCTTTCTGTTTAATATTAAAATAATACATAAATAATTAATAAGTAATAAGTAATAAATAAATAATAATTTAATAAAAAAATATTAAATATTATTATTAAAAATTCACTTTCTTACTTTTAAAAAATCTCCAACTGTTAAAACATTTGAATTGTTTTTTGAAGTAAATGGTATTGAATCACTTCCTACATTCGACTTTTCAATAATGGAAATCTTAAAAAATTTTTCTAATTTCGTAGCTACTTCTTGAGTTGGTTGAATTCTTTCTGATTCAATTGCATGAATTAAAGATTCTTTTATCCCTAACTCTTTTGATAATTCTTTATGAGTCATTGGAATCTTCTCTCTTGCTTCTTGAACTTTTCTTCCATATCCTTCAACAAAATCTACAAAATCTTTGAATAAATCTTCTTCTTTTTTTGTACCTTTGTTTAATAAATTATATTCATGCATATAATCAGGAGATAAAGAAACTCCCCTGCTTTCTGCTGAATTCTTATACACTAAAGTTCCCATTTTTGAACAATCTTTACAAACTTTCAAAACTGCTCCTTCGATATTTGTTTCGAATAATTCGTTAGTTTTAGCACCACATAATTCACAGTACATCTTTACCACTTATTTTTTGTCTTTTGTATTTTTTAAATAAATTTCTATAAATTTAGCATACGCTGGTCTTGTTATTAAAACACCAATTGTTACACCTAAAATTGTTGTAAATGCAAATCCTCTAAGTAATTGAACTCCTCTAAATAAAGGAATCATTGCTACAACTGTTGTAAAATAAGCTCCAAACATTATAAAAAATGCGTTTGCTAATCTTTTCTTTATACTATATTCCTTTTTTAAACTTCCTTGAGATTTACCCATTGCTTCATCTGTAATTATTAACTGATCATCTACTCCAGTTCCTACTGAAATTATAATTCCAGCAATTGCAACTAAATCTAAATCCCATTTCAATAATGCAGCAAATCCTAAAACAATCAATATCTCACTTAACACTGTTAATATAATAAATCCACTAAGTGCAAATTTTTTATAAAAAATAAATACCAATATTGATACAATTACTACTGCAACAATTCCTAATAACATTGAATTCTTTAAAAATAATTCTCCTAAATCAGCAGTTATAATATCTAAACTTTCAATATTTAATTTTGCTGGTAAAGAACCTGATTCTAAAATTACCTGTAATTTTTTCATATTATCTAATGCATCTTCTTGTGCAATAGCCATACTAGCACCTGTTCCTGAACCTGAAATTACTATTGTTGTTTGTGGTGCACTTTTCAAAGAACCTGCAATTTTTAATCTATCTTGTAAATTTCCATCTAAGTATAATTCTAAATCTTGAGTTAAATATGATTCTCCAGAGGAAGATTCTGTTGGAATATTTTGAATTGTTTCATGAAATTTCTGTGCTGCTTTTGGTGTTTTATATATTTCAAATCTAAATCTACAACCCCATCCATCAGCATATTCTTGACATCCTGAATAAGGATCAATTCCTGCACATGATGAAACCTTACAAACTCCTGCAATATCATCTCCACCTTCAAAAACTGTTACATTTCCAATTTTTGCTTCAAATGCTCCTTCACTTAATATAATTTCTTTAAATTCGGATTCACTCATTCCAGCCATTTCAATTAAAATATATTGACCTTCAAGTGTTCTTATTACAACATTTGACAAACCAAAAGCATTTAATCTTTGATCTAAACTATCAATCATTAAAGTCATTTCATCTGCTTTTAAATGTTTATCAGGTTTTAAAACAGCTCTAATTCCACCTTTTAAATCTATTCCAAATCTTAAATTTGAATTAGTTGATTCAACTAATGATAAACCAATCATTTCTTCTAATGTAACATTTTCATTATAACTTAATGATTCATATGTTAAAACGTTTCCTTTATTTGTTTCCAAAATTAATGATTCATTTTTTAAATCTTTAATTATTGAATAAAAATGATCCATATCTTCTACTTTTTGAGAATTAGCGACTAATATCAATTCCCTTTGCGTCAATGGTGCAGTTTCATCAGGACTTGATATTCCCAAATCTCTATCAATTACTTTATTAATAGTAACTCCACTTGTATCAAACTTATAATTAATTGAAAAAATTGAAATCAATAAAAAAATAATAAAAATCCATATTTTTACTGATGTTAAAACCTCTTTTAACACTTTATTCATTTTTTAACACCTTTTTTTGATAAATATATCTTTAAAATTCCTGCATTCATAAACCAAGTACTCATTAAATCTACAATTAATCCTATTAATAAAATTGTCACAATTTGTTTTATTGCAGGTGCTTGAGAAACAAAAAAAACAGCTATTAAAACTCCTATTGTAGTAGAAGTCATCTTTAAACCTGTTTTCATCGCATCATAAATTCCATCTTGAATATTTTTTGGTTTTTCTTTTATTAATTTAGTTGTCAATAAAATATTTGTATCAACTGAATATCCCACAAGCATTAAAATTGCTGCAACTCCCGCCATTGACAATTTCATTTGAAATAAATTAAAAAAACCTATTGTTATAATAATATCAAAAATACTTGACAATATTATTGATACAGAAGGTGCAAATTTTCTAAAATATAAGAAAACAACAGCTCCCATAAATAAAAATGCATATATTAAAAACTTAAATGTAGTCTTAAAAAAATCATCTGCAATTGTTCCACTCATATTTGATTTAGAAGCAATTGAATAACCTTCATTAAAATTACTTGTTAAAACTTCATTTAAGATTTCTTCAAATTCTTCTTCTTGCAAAGAATCTAAGTCAACCATTAAAGAAAAACCAATTCTTTCTCCAAAATTTTTTAAATCCGTTACACTATAAGTCTTTTCAGAATATCTTATCATTAATTCATTAACAACATCTGTAGATGTTTTTGAATTCCAATTATCTACCCTAATATCGTAACTAATTCCTCCGCTTAATGAAACATCCTTTTGAACTACATCTCCATAGTTAATCATTGTAAATGCTATTGATACAATTGCCAAACCAAAGAGAATAAAAGGTATAATCATTAATATCTTGTATTTTTTTTCATAAAATTTTTTCAAAGATTCCTTCATCATTACCACATTTATTCTATTTTTTTTAATTATTTTAAGTAATTATTATTTTTAATTTTAAATTAATCGATTAAATAAATAAAATTATATTACATTACAATACATCATTAATACATTAATTCATATAAATATATATAAATATAATAGTAATTTCATTAATTTGTATTTATTAAAGATATATAAATTTATCAATTATATTAATTAAAGAATGTAAAATTGTAAGTAAATAAAAATAGATAAAAACAAAAATAAAATAATAATAAACAAAAAAACAATAAAGAATAAAATTATGATAACATAAAAATAAAATGGTTTTAGAAATGGGAAAAGAAATAATTAAGAATAAAACTAATGATACAATTAAATTAACAAATATCATACAAAAATTTATTGAAAAAAAAAACAAAAGAAATAATGAAAGAAATAATCAAAAAAAAAATCAAAAAATTGAATTATACAAAGATAAATCCATTGATTTCTTGAAAAATTATTTCAATCTTAATTCTCAATATCATTTTTATATATTAAACTCATGCGATGCATCAATTTTTTATGCTTTAAATGCGATTTTATCAAATAAAGAAATAAAAAATATTAATATTCCAAGTACTGCATCATGGCTTTCTTATGAACCATTTTGTGAACTTTTAAATAAAATTAACAATAATTACAAGATAAACAAATATGATTTTAAAAATTACGAACCAAATTACGAAGAATTAAAACAAGAAAATGATAATTTAAACATAATTCAACTAAATCCAGGATATTTAAATTATGTGGAAATCGAAAAAATACCAAAAAATAGTATCATTGATGCTAGTGGGTTTAAAAATAAAGTTAATCTTAATGATTTTGATTGTATTGTTTTAAGTTTTCAACATTGGAAGCCAATAAACATTGGTTTTGGTGGATTTATCGCAATAAAAAAAGAATTAGATATAAAAAAGAAAGAAAAAACATATTTAAAAAAAATATTAGATCCTCAAATTAAATCACTTGAAAATTCAAAGATATCAAAAAAGATAATAAATTTTAACATTTATTTTTACAAAAAACTTTATTACAATTTAAATAATTTAGATGAAAGAATAAATAAATTTCAAACTTTTTTTGATAATAAAATTATATCTATTATGAATTTTTTAAAAAAAGAAAATATAAATTTTGAAATAAAATTCTTTGAAAATTCCTTAAATGCATTAATAATAACTAATTTAGAAAAAAATCAAAAAGATGAATTAATAATAAAACTAAAACAAAAATTTAAAGAAATAGATTTTAAAAATGATTTAGATATTAGATTTAAAGGTATTAGCGTAGAAATCAAAAGATTTTTTAAATAAAGATAAATATATAATTTAATTTTAGTTTTATGAAATAATAATATTAGAAATAAAATTAAATCCTATAAAAATATAAAATAATATGAAAAAATAAATAAAAAATTAAAATAGATAAAAGAAAATTGAAAGTAAAAATATAAATGAAAAAATAAATAAAAATTAAAAATATTTAAATACCATTCACTTTTCTTTATTATCAAGATTTTAATTTTTTTATAAAAAAATATTATAATAATAAGTGATAAATATGGAAAAAGTATGTAGTAGTTGTAAAAAAGCTATTAATAATGACAATGGAGCAATTGAATTCAAATGCCCTAATTGTGGAAAACAAACAATAATAAGATGTGGACATTGCAGAAGTGTATCCGCAAAATATAGATGCCCAGAGTGCAACTTCGAAGGACCTTAGGTGAAATATATGGCAGCAACATTAGTAGTTTCATATAAAATAATGGCTTCAGATCCTGATGTAGATATGGAAGAATTAGTAAGAAAAGTAACACCAGTACTTACAAAATATGGTATTGAATATGGTAAACATTCAGTTGAACCTGTTGCTTTTGGACTAAAAGCTTTAATCTTACACGTTTTATCAAATGATGATATTGGAACACCTGAAGAATTAGAAAATGAACTTGAAGATTTTGAAGAAATTGAAAATGTTCAAGTAATCCAAATGCAAAGAGCTTTGGGCTAAATTTTTTCTTTTTTTTATTTTAATTATTTATTTAAATATTTTCTTAATAAAACAAAATTATAAAAAGTTCATTTCTTATTTTCTAAAATTCAATAATAACAATAATAATAACAATATTATTTGAAAAATATTATTAAAGAAATAAAATAATAAATCTATTAATAAATATTTTATAAATAAAATAATCTATAAATTAAAAAATTATAAATTAAAAATCTTAAAAAACAATAAATTACATCACAAAAATCATAATGTTATTTATTATAAAAAAATATTAAAAATTTTGGAAATTTTAGAAATAAAATTAATAATACGAAAATCTCAAAAAAAATCTTTTATAAAATCCCTTCTTGTTTGAATAAAATCCTTTTTAAAAACAAATGGTTTTATCTTTATCCAAATAGAATTATCTCCATATTTTAAATTAAATATATTATTTTTTATTAAATCATTTTTATCCAATCTAACATATATCTTAAAATCTTCCTGAAAATATTCTATGAACTTTTCTTCTATTTTTTTATTATTTTTTTGAATTCTTATAATTTCATTTGAAACATCATCTTCAAATTTTTCAACGTTTTCGATTATTTCATCTTTATTATAATCAAAATCTAATTTTATTTTACCAATTAATTCTTTGATTATTATTTTTGAAAAATCTTTATCTTTAATTAAGAAATTAATGTTTAACATAAACAATCCATTTGCTTTTTCTATTAAATAAATTTTAGTTTCAATTATATTATTTTTGAATTCAATTGGTTCATTTTCATAAACATCTTGTTCTTCTGGCATTTTTTCAAAATCCTTTTGTAAATATTCAAATTCTTCAATTGTTTTTACAAATTCCAAAAATTCTTTTATTTTCTCTATTTTATTTTTTGGTAATTTTTTAAAAAGATTTTCGCTTTTATTATTATTATTATTATTATTTTCAATAAAAAAATCTATAAATTTAATTATTGTATCTTTAAAAGAAATTAATTCTTCATTGTTTTCAATAAATAATCTTGCTTCAATATTATAATCCATGTATATAAAAAGATTAAGTTATATAAAATCTTTATTGATTTAATGTTTTTTAATTTTTTCATTTTGCTATTATTAAATTTTTATATTTATAATTTTTATATTGTATTTTTTATATTATATTTTTAATTAATCTAATAATCAAAATTGTTTAAATTTATATATAAAAGAATCTTTACACAATTATGAAAAAAAATAATAAAAAAGAAAATAATGATTATAATTACATCAATGTTGATGGAAAAAATAAAATTATTTTAGATGAAAATCTTATTAAAAATGAAAAATCTAAAAAATCTAAAAATCACAATACTAATCATAAGTGGATATTTATAATATTATCACTCATTTTATTTTTTTTTATTCATTATTTTACATCTGTAAATTTTGATTATCAAAACTTTAATTCTTATAATTCTGTTTCAAAAATAATGGAAAATCCTACACTTTTTGAACATGAATACACAAGAATTGAAAAAATATTAATTAGTTTGAATTCTATACTAAGTGAAGAAATAATGAAAATTTTTTCAATATTATTTTTAATTTTATGCTCATTAATTGTTTTCTTAATACTTGAAGAATTGAAAATTGAGAAAACTTTTGTTTATCTTTCGTATACTTTATCACTTTTTATGACTCTTGGATTTTACATTGATAAAATATTTAGTTTTGTTGGTTTTGAATTGTTTTTGTTTTTAACTCTAATTTTGTTATATATTAAAAGTTTAAAAATAAAAAAAAATATTTATTATTTTATTAGTTTACTTATATTTTCTTTAATTATAAGTCCTTATTTTTTCATTTTAGTTTTTACTATTTTCTTGTCTTACTTTTTGTCTAATGTCTTTGATATTAAAACGACAAGATTCCAAAGAGAAATTTCTATACTTTTGTTAATTTTATCTATTTCAATATTTACTTTATTTTATTATAATGTAAATATCAATTTTCACATAATTTCACATTCTTTAAAATTATATATGATTATTCCATTTAGTATAATTGGATTAATTTATGCAATAACAAATACAAAAGATCTAAAATTTAATCCTAATTATATTTTCATTGTTTCAAATATGCTTATATTTTTGTTTTTATTTGTTTATAATTCAAGCAATCTCTTTATTACCTCTTTATTATATTTCATTTTAATAATTGTAATAGGTTTATTTTTTAATTGGTTTAATGATTTCTTAGATTTTACAAAATTTAGATATTATAAAAATCATTTAATAATTGCTATTTTTACCTTATTAATTATCTTTTCAACACTTATAAATATCAATTATATAACATCAGAAAATGAAATTATAAAAGATTATGTAGAATTAGGAAATAAAATGGAAAATTTAAGCATTAATAGATTCTTTTTGGGAGATGAAAATATATCAGCTGTTTATTCATATTTACACAAAAGACCTGTTGCAAACATAATTTCTGACAATGATAATGTTTTAGTAAAAGATTATAATTCAAGAAAAATTAATGCAGATAAATTATATTTATTAAATAAATACGACATTGAATATATTGATGAAACTTTTTATTATAATGATCCTTATTGTTTAATTCCTGTCGTTAGTTATGAATCAGAAAATATAAATAAAACAATTTACAAAGTAAGTTGTCAGATTCGTGGAATAAAAAATTAATTCTCATAAAATACAAAAAAAAAGAAATATAGTCCTATCCAGATTCGAACTGGAGTCACCGGCTCCAAAGGCCAGTATGATTGGCCACTACACCATAGGACTGATCATATGTTAAGTGATTTATTTTTAGTATTTAAATTTAATTGTTATTTTATTTATCATATCTTTCTTGTATTATATTTATTTGCAATTATTTTCAAATATTATAATAATAAATATAATGTGATTAAATTCTTAATACTAATTAATGAAAAAATATAATAAAAAAAGAAAAAAAGAAAAGAATAATTTAAAAAATTAAGATAAATTAAAATAAATTAAAATAAATTAAGAATTTAAAACATCACTTTTTGTTATTATTCCTATGAAATCTCCTTTTTTTATTATGAAAATAATTGAATAATCTATTAATAATTTCTTTATATGAGTAATAGAGCTATCTTCTTGTAATATAATGAAATTATTTGAAATATGTTTTTCTAATTTTTCATCTTTATTGGCAAATAAAAGATCTCTTTCTGTTACTATTCCTAATATTTTTTCTTTTTCAAAAATTGGAACTTGAGATATATTTTTTTTTAACATCAATTCTACTGCATCTTTTACTGTTTTTTCTTTTTCTAAAAAATAAATTTTCTTATTCATAATTTCTTTTGCATGTTTTTGATTTTTATTTTGAGAATCTAGTGCTTCTGAAATTTTTTTTATGGTTGAATATGTTGGATCTGTTTTCCCAGATTCAATCTTTGCAATTATGGATTGAGAAATCCCTGCTATGTTTGCTAATTGTTTTTGTGTTATTTCTAATTTTTTCCTTATTTTTTTGATTTCTTCTATATTTTCAATCATTTTTACCTTTCTTTAATTTGTTTATCTTTTTTTTATTATTATTTTTTGTTGTTTTTGTTGTTTATTATTTTGTTGTTTGTTGTTTTTGTTGTTTATAATATTTTTTTTAATATTAATTTAATATCTTATTTTTTATATTTAATTTTTTTAATAATCAAAAATCTAATAGAAATTTATACTCAATATCATCAATTTCATATAATTCTCTCATCTTTTTATCATTTTTTAAGATACTTGCATAATATCTAAAATCTTCTCTTATTCTTGTTTTTGATTGATGTGAATTTTCTTGTATTTTCTCAACTATACTTTTGAATAATGCTCTTGAACGCATTGTTCTTGACATCTCTAAAATATATTTTGGAAATTCAACTTTATCTATTATTATTTCTTTTGATTCTTTAATCTTTTTTTCTAAAATTTCATCATTTAAATTAAAATACTGTTTTATTCTTTTTGCAACATATTTATTTTCACTATTATATATCGATGTATTAACTCCTGATGTTAAAAAATAACTTACATAAACTAAATATCTCCAACTCTGATACCTCATGATTCTACTTAAAAAAATATCTGATGTTGAAATGTATTCAAACATATTCCAAAAAGATTTCGAATCAATCATTTTGTTAATTCTAAACATATTTTCTTCTATCCATAATTCTAAATTGTCCCATTGTTCATCCATGTCTTGAATCGATGAGAAGTCTTTTTGTGATTTATTGGTTAATATTTTTAAAGATTCATAAATTGTTTCATCTTTTTTTCTTAAAGATAATTCAAAAAAATCTTTTAAAATTTCGTCATATTCACTTTCTTCATCTTTAAAACAATAAAACACAAAAATATCTGTCATTAATGCTCGAATATCTCCTTGTGATTTAGAAATCAAAGATTCTTTCACATTTTCAGGTAATTTAAAATCATTTTTCTCTTCAATCTTTTTTACGATTTTATTTAATGTAATTTTATTTGGAACTTGAATTTCACATTTTTCAACTTTTGCTCTAAATGTTGATAATTTTGTATTATACAAATCATTTACTGTAACAATTATTGGAAAATTACTATCTTTTGAAATCTTTAGGATTTCTTGTAAATATCCTCTATCATATCTTGAAGAAAAATTATCTATTTCATCTATAAAAATTAATTTATCATTTCCAAATAAAGAAATTTGTTTTATTGCTTGTTCTAATGTTTTATGAATATCATTTTTATTTAAGGAATTTGATGGATTTATTTCATAAAGCTCCATATTATATTTTTTTGCTAAATAATGAACCAAAAATGTTTTTCCAACACCTGATGGACCGTAAATCATAATAATTTCTTTTGAAGATTTTTTATAATTTTCTATAAACAATTTTAATTTTTTAAAATGATATGGAGAAATTGAAAAAAAAGTTTCATCAACATCTTCCTCTTTTAAAAAAAAATTAGAATATTTTTTTGTTTTCATAAATCTTTGTAATAAAATTACTATTATAAGCTTTTTGATTATTTTTAGTTAATGATTTTTTTCTTTTAATATTTATGTTAAAAATTAATAAATAATATTATAATAATTTGAAAATTTAAAAAAAATATTATTTTTCATTATTATAAAAAGGTAAAATGAAAAAAAAGAATAAAAACTAAAGAATAAAAATAAAAAATATGAAATAAAATACTAATAATAATATAATATAATAATAAATAAGAATTTAAAGTAAATTAAAAGTAAATTAAAAGTAAATTAAACAAAAAAATATTTAATTAATAAAATAAAAAAGAAAAGAAATAAAATAAAAAGAAAAAAAATAAAAAGAAAAAAAATAAATAAAAAAATCAATATTAATTATCAACAACTAATTCAACATCTGAATCATTAGATAAAACTAAATCATCTAAATCATCACTATTTTCTATTTCTATTGTTTCATTTATACTTAAATTTGAATCTATCTTTTCAATGTTTTCTTGTGTTAAATTAGTACTATTTATTGTTTCATTTATTGGTTTTCCTTCCCATAAAACTTTGTATGTATAAATTGTACCACTTCCCATTCCACTTTGAACATTGCTTAATTCAAAGTTATTTAATCCTAATCCTCCTAAATAAAACATTTTAGTAAATAATGATGTTGATAATTCTTTGTTCATTAATAAAGATTGTACTCCATCATTTGATGTTGTAAATAATACACTATATGGATTATTTTCATTGTAAATTTCTTCAACTAATTCATCTTCATTTATTCCAACTAATGAATACATTTCTTCTATTAAATATCCATTAAATAATAATCTATTATCTTTTGTGTATTTCTTTTGTTGGCAAACAAAACTATCATCTTTTTCTGAACAACTTGCAGCAATTACTAAATAAGGTGTTTGTGTTTCTTTATTGACTAAAACATTGTTTTCACAAACAATATATTCACTAAAAGCTTCAACTTCTTGACATGATGCACTTTGCGCATAACTTATAACTGGTGCAATCCAATAATTTACATCTGTTTCAGATTTTAAAGCTCTTGCTTCTAATAATAATTTATTTGCTTTTACTTCATCATATCCAAATTTTTCCATTATTACTTCTTTTGTTAAGTTTCTTCTGTTTTTGTAAATATATGCTTTTTCAAAATCCCAAGAACCCCATCTTGCCCAAACTCCTGATTTTCCAACCATGTCTTCACTTGCAATAATATATGCGTCTGGATATTCTTTACAATACATTAAATCACTAATTTCTTTTATTTCTAAATTTGTAAATTTACCTGTATCTTCTAAATGTTTTTCAATTAAATTCTTATCATTATATTCGATTAAATCTTCAATTAAATTTATTGAAAAAATTGAATCATTTGTCTTTTCATTAACATAATCATATGCTCCATTTTCTGAACAATCAAGCATTCTTAAAATTCCCATTGATTCATTTTCTGTTTTTGCTTTTAAAAAACGTCCTACCCAATATGCCTGTGGACCGTCTTGAGATGCTCCATCAAAAGTTACTGATCTTTCTGAGAAATATATAAAAAAGTGTCCAAAATCCCACCAAGAAGTAATTATTGCATTTTCACTATCTTCATTAATTTCCATTAATGTTGAATACCAAGCATCATTTACATTTGGTAATGAGGAATCTCCTATTTGATTTGCTAATGTAAAAAATGGTATTGTTAATAAAAACAACATTAAAGCACTTATTATTTTTGATGTAAGTATTTGTTTTTTTTCTGAGTTTATTCCTATAAAATTTGCTCCCATTTTTATTAAATCAAATATACAAACAAATGTTAAACCAAGTGATATTGCATAAGGAGTTGCTGTAAATAATAAGAATCTAATTCCTTTTAATACCATAAATTGTGTAATTGGATACCACATTAATACTAATAAAAATAAAAAGAATTCTTTACTATTTTTTTCTGCAAATAAAATATGGTTTAATGTTAAATAAATATATGGTATGTACAAAATAATAACAAATAATATTTGTAACAATGTATTATTTATTAATGATAAACTATAAATTGAATTTATTATTGGAATCTTTACTCCTGAAACATTTAGAGCAAATAAAAGATACCAAATCATTGTAACTAAAAATATTATTGTATTTCTCTTTTTCTTTTTATCTTTAAATCCTAATTCTTGATATTTATTAATATGAAATAAATAAATAATTGGTCCTATAAATGATAAAAGGAAAAATAAAAATCCTTGTGATAATTGAGTAAATATATTTGAGTAATTTGCAGATTGTAATTCAGCAACTGATGTAAAAATATTTGGCCATATATTTCTTGATACTGCATCTTGAAGTCCTGTTGAACTTCCTAAATACAAAATACTATTTATTAAATTTCCACCAAATACCAAAGTAAAAATAATCAAAATTAAATTATATATTCCAAATATTATTAAAATGTCTTTTAATGAATTTTGCTTCTTTCTTAATTTTAAAGATAATTCAAATATGATATATCCTAATAATGCTAAATTAAAAATAACATATGTAAAAATACCTGGACCCCAAATTATTAAAAATAAAAATTGAGTTATTCCTGCAAAACCTGCTAATAAATATTTTACTATTTTATTTTTATTAACAATTGCATAAGATAAAAAGATTACAACTAATATTGGAAAGAAAACATTATATGCATCTGTATCAGTAAATCCTGCGATTGTTCTTTGTAAAAATGTTGGTGATAATCCTAATAAAATTGATGAGAAAAATGCTAAAATATCATTCATGTATCCTTTTAAAAAAAAGAAAAACAATACCATAACTAAAATTGAAACAACTACTGGAAAAAAATATATTGACCTAAAAAAATCTGCATCATTAAATTCATCATCTTTATGCATTACATTATAAAAATTAGCTAAAATCTTTGAATGTATTTCTACACTTACATTTGGATTTCCTTTTGGTGCTAATCTTAAATTATCTAAATATGTTCCATCTTCTTGCAAATCTCCATAATATCCTTTTTGAATATATTCTTTTGCTTGTCTTGCATAATAATATGGGTCTATTGCTAATAAAAATGGTGTTTTATTTATTGTATATTGCTCTTTTAACATATCTGCTTGAAATTTAATAAAATCACTTCTTTTAACTTCTCCTGCAGATAATGAAATTTGTTTGTTTTTTAAATAATCTTTATAAAGTTCATCTTTTAAATTTACTTTTTGTAAAGGAGAAACACTCATTTGATTAACATCTGATTCAATTAAATCTTTAACCCAAGCATCAACAGAACTTTCAATCCCTTTTTCTATTGCTCTTAAATCATAAGAACCTGATCTATAGTAAAAACCAATATATGATAAGATTACAACTAATAATATAGTAAAAGCAATTGATTTAATATTTACTTTCTTTTTTTCTACTGCTTTTTTTATTAATTTATTTTCTTTTTTTATTATTACTTTTTCTTCTGCTTTTTTTTCTACTTTATTTTCCTTTTGTAAATCTTTTTTGTTAATACTTGATTTATCAATTTTATGTTCAGTAATCTTTGCATCTATTTTTTTTACTGTTTTTTTTACATTGTCTTTTTTTAGATCTTTTGCTTGAACCATATGTTACACCTATCTTTTTCTCATTTTTCTTAACATTTTTTTAAATTCTGGATTATTAATATCAAAGTTTTCCATTTTATCTATTTTATTTGGCTTTATATATTTAATCATTTTTTTCATTTTTCTATATTGAGTCATCAATTCTCTTATTGATGTTTTTGAAATTCCACTACCTATTGAAATTCTATCAATTCTTGATTGATCTATAATTTCTGGATCTTCTAATTCTTTTTTTGTGCAAGATGTCATTACTATTTTCCAATCTCCCATCTTACCTTCAATCATTCCTATATCTTCTTTACTTATTCCTGTGGAAGACATTCCCGGTATCATTGATATAATCTTAGAAAATGATCCCATTTTATTTACTGCTTCAAGTTGATCATATAAATCTAAAAGAGTAAACTCTCCTTTAAGCATTTTTTCAGAAATTTCCTTAGCTTTTGTTTCATCAATAGCTTCAGATGCTCTTTCTAATAATTCTTCTAAATCTCCTAATCCTAATAATTTTTCTATAAATTTATTTGGTTCAAAGACTTCTAAATCATCAATTTTTTCTCCTACACCAATATATTTTACCTTTGCTCCTGTTAGTGCACAAGCAGAAATAGCTCCACCACCTTTTGATGTACCATCCATCTTAGTAATTATAATTCCATTAACATTACATGTTTCATGAAATGATGTTGCAAGATTCATAACACTTTGACCTAAATCTGCTGATATTACAAGTAATACGTCATCAGGTTTTACATAATCATTAATATCTTCAATTTCTTTTTGTAGTTCTTGATTTAAGGAATCTCTTCCTGCAGTATCATAAACAATTATGTCATAATTCGATAAATCTTTTTTGTCTAATTCTTTTAAAATTTCAATTGGATCTTTTGCATTTGGATTTCCAAAAACATCAACATTTATTGATTTTGCAAGTGTTTCTAATTGTTTATATGCTGCTGGTCTAAAAGTATCAAGACTAACAAGAAGTGGTTTATAACCTTTTCTTCTCAAAAGTTTTCCCATTTTTCCAACGGTTGTAGTTTTTCCTGAACCATACAAACCTAATAATAAAATTTTATGTGGTTTTTTTGTTATTTCTAAAGATTTATAATCTCCTCCAAGTAAAACAACTAAATTATCATATATTATTTTAATTAGATAATCTCTTTTGTTTAATGTAGGGGGAATGTCTGATTTATAGAAATCATTTTTAATTTTCTTTGTAAATTCAAGAACAATTTTGACGTTTACATCACTTCTAATAAGGACTTTTTGAATATCTTTTAATATTTCATTAATTAAATTTTCATCAACTATAACTGTATTTTTTATTTTATTAAAACTTTCTTTTATAGTTGTTCCTATTTTTTCAAAAACCATACATAATAGAATTAGTTTTTATTTAAAAAGATTCTGATTTTTTATGAGAATTGTTTTTAAAATATTTTATAAATAATTTATAAATAATTTGAAAAATATGAAAATAAAAATAAATATAAAATATAAAATATAAAGATAAAGATAATATAAAGATATAAAAGATATAAAAGACATAAAAATAAATGTAAAAAACATAAAAAATAATAAAATAAATAAAATAAATAAAATAATATAAAAAATAAGAAAATAACAAAATATTTTTATAATAATAACATATAATTATTTCATGGAAGAAAATATGAAACTTGTTTTTAGTATTTTATCGATTGCATTAATTGTTTCAACAAGTATTCTTTCAATTATGATTTCATCTAAAAATAAAGAAATTTATTATTTAAATGAAAAAATATCAATTAAGATAGAAGAAATAGATAAATTAATTGATTATATTGATGAAAATAAACAAATAATAAATCATTTAGATACTTCATATAAAAAACTTAATAATTCTTACACTTATTTAACAAATATCCATGAAGAATTGGGATATAAATATACTGAATTAAATAATGAAACAAACACACTAATAAATGATATTGAAATTTATCAATTTGAAATAAAAAAATCTATTGAATGGTTTAATGCAAATGCAATTTTAGAAGATTCATCAAAACATCAATTAATAAAAGATAAATTGGAAGAAAGTTGTTTAGAAATTACCGAAAATAGTTGTAGAATAAAAGCTGGATGTTTTTATTTAATTAATAAAAAAGATATTGGATTAGAATACAAATATGATTATGAAACTTCTAATAGAACTGATAAATTACAATCAATAAATGAATTTATAGAAAATGAAGGAGGAGATTGTGAAGATTATTCTTTGTTTTTCAAAGCAGAATACAATTATTTGTATGAAAAATGTGAAAACAAAAACATAATTCTTGAATCTTATGTTATAACTAATGAAAATGATAATAATGCTGAAAATTATTGGCTAAATTTTCAAAAGAACTGGTATTTTCCATATACTTTAATAAAAAACTTTGAGAATTACAATTTTCCTAATGTTATTTGTGGAAACATGTATGATAAAAACAAAGATAAAATCTCCGGACATTGTATGATTGTTTTTTCTAGAGAAAAAATTAAATCGATAAATGATTTAGAAAAATTAGATAAGATGATTGTCATAGAACCTCAAGATGGATCATATAGAGGAAAAATTAATGAGGAAATTACTTTAATAAATAAGGAAAAATTTCTAAACAGTGATTTTGAATCTTGGGTAAATGTAGTAATAACTGATGATGATTATTATTTATTTAGCCAAAATGATTATTCTTGGAAATCATATTCTTCTTTTTATGATGATTTAGAAATAAAAAAAAATCATGCACTTGAGTTATTAGATGAATAATTTTTTAATTTTCTCATTTAAAATATTAATATGATATTGTAATATAATGATTTAAATTAAAATATATGATAATAAATAATATAATAAATAACAAAAAAAGAAATATAAAAAAAATAAAGAGATAAAAAGAAGAAAAAATAAATAAATTTATTTATATAATTAATTATCACTAAACATGATCGAAATAGAATATAACAATGAAGTATTTATTGATAAAGATTTTTCTAATATTAATTACTCTAATTCAAAATTTTATGATGTTACATTCGATAATTGTAATCTATCAAACACAATAATTGATAATGCTCATTTACAAAACGTTGTTTTTAAAAATTGTAAGATTCAAGGAATAGATTTTTCAAAAATAAACAAGTTGTTCTTAAAAATAGAAATGAAAAATTGTTTTCTAAGAAATTGTTTTTTTTCAAAATTAGATTTAAAAAATACAACTTTTCAAGATTCAAAAATTTATGATTGTGATTTTAATAATTGTAATCTTAGTAATTCATGTTTTGAAAATTGTGATTTAAATGAAACAATTTTTAATGAATGTAATTTATCAAAATCAAATTTTAATAATGCGATTAATTATTTTATTGATATTGAAAAAAATAACATTAAAAATGCAATCTTTAGTTATCCTGAAGTTTTAAATTTACTTGATAAATATAATTTGAAAATTAATTGAAAAAATAAAAAAATAAAGTTAAAAAAAATATAATATAAAAAAATTATAATATAAAAAAACAAACATAAAATTCCAAAGAGACAAAATAATAAAAAATAAAACATAATTACTAAAAAACTAATTTATTTTTATTGCTTTTCCATTAATAATAGCATCTGATACTTTTTTTCTTGCAATTGTGATAATTCTATGAAAAGTTGTTTGGGAAATTTCCATTTGTTTTGCACACTCTATTTGTTCTAAATCTTCATAATCTTTTAATCTAATCGCTTCAAATTCCTCATTTGTTAATATTATTTCTTCTAAATCTCTTTTAGGAATTCCATTTGGTTTAAAATATGAAGAAATAGGATATCCCCTAACTCTTCTTTGCTTACAAGGTCTTGGCATTTTTATCAAAAAGAGTTTAGTTATTGTTATTTAAAAAGTTTGCTCTTCTTGGAGAATTTCTATTGTTTCTTATTCCAAATCTAAAAAACCCTAAACCTCTTTTTTCTGGTAAACCGTCACAATTTCCCATTTTTCTTCCCGTCAAAGGACCTTTTCCTTCTGGACCTGTTCCATCAAATCTTGGCATTTTATCACCTCAATTGAATATATATTCATAATAATATATAAATATTTAGGGTATATAACATTCATATTGAATATATATTCATTACTCGTATGATGATTTTGGCCAAACCATAAAACCACTTCTATCATATACAGCAGATACATATCCTGCAGGTAATTTGCTTTGTTCAAAAAATTCCTTATGTTTATCTAAAGAATCTTCAATTTCAACTTTTTTAAAAACTTTTAAAATAGAAGAATAATCTTCAACAAAAAATCCATAATTATCTCCTAAACCTACAAAAAGACTTCCTTCAACGTCAACTCCATTATTAAAATAAAAAAATGGTTTATTTTGTTTTAAACTTACAATTGGATAAATTGATTTTCCATTTGAATCATGAATAAATTTTAATTGAGACTCATCAATTGATAAAACTCTTCCTTCTAATTCATTAAAAAACTCTATCTTCTTTTTTTGAAATCCACTTTTTCTCATTTGTAAATTTCTTTCTTTTAATAAAATAATTGGAGAACTAACTAAACTTTCTAAAGTTAAATTTTCCCCTAATAAATTTTTTATTTCTTTTCCATAAATATCTTTCATTTTTTAATCACCGGGTAATAGTGAAATATGATTAATATTATAAACATTACCATATTTTGAAATAACCAATAATAAAATGAAAATAAAGAAATTAAAATAAAAAAATAAAAAAATAAAAAAATAAAAGAAAAAAAATGAAATAAAAATAAAAATAAAAGAAAAAAAATGAAATAAAAATAAAAATAAAAGAATTAATCAAAACCTAAAAATACAGGTAATCTATTAACATCTTCTATTATTACTTTAAATTCATAAGATTTAGATATTTTTCCATCAGATAAAACTATCTTTTGAACATATTCTCCTTGGCTTTCATAATCAATATTTTTTGAATTTGATTTAAAGAAACCATCATATGTTATTGTTACTTTATCATTATCTAAATCTTCATAAATTATTTCTAATGTTGCATTTTCTCCTTCATTAAAATTTAATTCTAAATCATTATCATATGCTTTTGAATTTACTTTTAATAAAGTTGGAGCAAAGTTAACATCTTCAACAACAAATGTAAGTTCTTGTTTTACTATATGATTTCCATCATCTAATTCAATTTCATATCTCTTAGTACCAATATCTCCAATCTTTGCTTTAAATGAACTATCTTTTAATTCTTCTGGTAAAATAAATTCAACATCATCATTATCCAAGTCTTCAAAATTTAAATTCAAATCAATTGTTTCATTTTCTTTTACATTATATTTTGAGATTCCTGTGAATTTTGGTGGTTGATTTACATCTATAATTGTAATTTTAAAAGAAGTTTCGACAATATTAAATCCATCTTCAACAATTACTGTTTGATTGTAAACTCCTGAATCAAAGAAAGTTGTTTGATATGATTTTTTTGTGGTAAATCCTCTGTAAGATATATTCAAAGAATCGTTTTCTTCATCTTTTACATCAATTTCAATTGTTATTTCTTCTCCTTCATCTACTACAATATCTTCAATTTCTTTTAATATTGGTGCTCTATTTTTTTTAGCTATTGATAAATCAATTGAAACGTTTTGATAACTTTTTCCATCGGTAATTGTAAAAAATACTGTGTGATTACCCGCATCTCCTAATTTTGTATCCCATACTCCATTTAAATTGAATGGTTCATAAAATATTATATTTATAGTATCTCCATCTGGATCTGTTATTTTGGGATTTAAAATTATTTTATCTCCTTCTGTATAATTCAAAACTATTTCATTTTTTAATTCTAATTCAGGTTTTGAATTTTCTTCTTCATTAATTGATTCGTTTTTTTCTGCTTCAAATTCAATTAATTCACTTCCTTGTGTTTCGTTTTCTGGTAATATATTTTCACTTTGATTTGTTGCGTTAAATTCTGTTAAGTTATTATTTATGTTTTCTCCTAAAGAATTGTTACTCAAATCTATTGTTTTTTCGTTTGAACAAGCAACAAAAACAAATAAAAATATAATTAAAAATCCTATTTTTTTCATAGCAATCACTTATATAATCCATTTAAAAGAATATTAATATATAAACTTTATCGTGATAACAACTTATTGCGACCAGTCAGTAATACAATTATAAAAATAATCGTCTTTAATACCAGAATCCATTTCAAATACATCTATAAAGAAATTTCTAATATAATCGATTGTTTGAGATCTATTTAAAATAGATAATAATATAATTTGTTTTTTAAGATTTATTTTATTCAAAAAATCTTCTATAAAATTTTCTAAATCAAAATTTTGAATTGCAGTTAAAGAAATAATTATATCATAATTTAATGTTTTATTTTTATTTAAAAATTCAACAGCATCCATTAATTCTAATTTATATGAAAAATCAATTTCAAAAATTACATTTTCTAATCTTTGTTTTGCTAATTCAATTAATGATTTTGAATTATCTACTCCTACATACTCTATTTTTGTTATTGATTTTTTTGATAAAAAATCGATTAAATATGGAATTGCAACACAAGAACCACAACCGAAGTCTAAAATTTTTAAACTAGATTTTTTATATTTTAAATCTGATAATTTATTTAAAAAAAAATCTAATTTTTGAATTTGTTCTTCGCCGTATAATTCATCATATCCTAATGATATACTATTGTAATAATCATCGCTTAATTCCATTTTCTATCTGCTTTTTTATATGGATTTTAAAATTTTTTAAAATTTTGGTTTTACTATTTTGGTTTTTTGTTTTATTTTTTTATTTTTTCACTTTTAATGGCGAAATAATTGCTTTTTCAGATATTATTGCTGAATTTCCTGTAGGATCTTCTATGACTAATTTTATTGTTTCTTGTCCCCAAGTAACTTTTCTTAATTTCTTTATCATATTTTTTCCTTTTTTAATTTTATCATTATCTTCTTCGGAATTTATTGCTTTTTCAATAGCTGAAATAAATCTATTAAGAACTCCTTCTACATTTGATACGAAACCTTGAGCAGCAATTCCAGGTTCTAAATCTATCATTCTTGGTATTCTAATACTTCCTTCTGATGATCTAACAATTCTTATATTCATATCTTCTTTAGAAGAAATATCAATTTCATATTTTTTTGGATCTTTTGGTTCTGATGCTTCAACGTCTGCTTTAAAAAATTTACATTCATTACAAAACATTGAAAAAATATAAACTTCACCAAAAAATGGAATGTCTCTTGTTGAACTTATTATTTTTAATGTATTACTCATACATATCGGACATGTTTGATTTTCTATTATTTCGACTTCTTTATCCATATAAATCATCTAGAAAAAATACTAGTTTATTTAAAAAACTTTTCTATAAAACTTATAAATTAAAAGATAAATTTAAATAATGACATTTAAAATTGATTTTTATTTTTTAAAAAAAACAATATAAATATTATAAATATAAACAAGAAAATAAAAAGAAATAAAAGAAATAAAAATAAATTAATCTACAAATCCTCCTATTAACAAAAATAATCCTGCTGATAAATCAAAAATATAAAGCACATTTATTAAAAATGTAGGAATTGTAAATAAAATTATTCCAAATGTTGCAAGTATTGGTACTAAATATAAAATTAAAACTGATAAACCTATTATTAAAGACAAAAAGAATAATACTCCATAACTATGAATTTCTCTAAATGCATCGATTATCAATATTACTGCACCAAATATTATAACTATAGATATTAATATTGTAGGAATAAAATCAATATTTATTACTATTCCAAAAGTTGCAAGTATTGGAATTAATCCTGTAAAAATCAAAGCTAAAGCCAAAATAAATGAAGTAACTTTTATGAATTCCATATCATCACCAATAAAATAATATTTTCAAAGTTTAAAAACTTATTGTTTCACGTATAGGTTTTTATCTGTTTATTTTTCATTTTGTTTTTCTTTTTTATTTTTTGATTTTTGATTAATTTATTTTAATTTTTGATTTTTTTCATTTTGTTTTTATTTATCTTCAATTATTTTTTATTTAAAAGTTTTTATTTATTATTTTTTTATTATTTTTTTTATTATTTTTTTTATTATTTTTTATTATTATTATATTATTTTAATTACTCTCCTATTATTTTTATTAAAACTTTTTTATCTCTTCTTCCATCAAATTCTCCATAAAAGATTTGTTCCCATGGACCAAAATCAAGACTTCCTTTTGTTATTGCGACAACAACTTCTCTACCCATTATTGTTCTTTTTAAATGTGCATCGGCATTTATTTCTCCCGTCCTATGATGATAATATCCATCATAAGTTGATTTTTCAGGTGCTAATTTTTCTAACCATTCTAAAAAATCTTTTTTCAATCCGTTTTCTTCATCATTTATAAAAACAGAAGATGTAATATGCATAGAATTAACAAGCAATAATCCTTCTTTTATTCCTGATTCATGTAAAACTTTTTCTACATCATAAGTAATATTTAGAATTTCTTTTTCTTCTTTTGTTTTTATGTTTAGATATTTTGTATACGATTTCATAGTATTCTAATATTAAATAAATTCATATAAAAATTTTCTGATTTTTTCTTTACAATAATTATCATTGTTTTATTAAAGAAATTTAAAGAAATTTAAAAAAAATTTAGAATAAATAGAAAATAAAAAAGCAATAAAAATCAAGATTAAAAAATTAGAAAATGAAAAATAAAAAAAAGTAAAAAATAAAAAAAAAAGCAAAAGAGTAAAGAGTAAAGAATAAAAAGTAAATAATCAAAATAAATTTAAATAAAAAATAAAAAAAAACACAACTATAATTAACAATTAAAATATTAAGAAATTAAGAAATTAAGAAATAAATAACATCATTTTTTTTGATGTATTTTATAATTTTTTAATTCCTCAAATCTAAAACAATCAAAAGAATGATCATTTACCATTCCTACTGCTTGCATAAAAGAATATATAATTGTAGATCCCACAAAATTCATTCCTCTTTTTTTTAAATCTTCGGATATTTTGTCAGATATTATAGATCTTGTAATTATTTTGTTTTCTAAATTTATTATTGGTTTATTATTTACAAATCCCCATATGTAATTTGAAAAACTTCCAAATTCTTTTTGAATTTCTATAAAAATTTTTGAATTTCTAATTGCAGATTCTATCTTTCTTTTATTTCTAATTATTCCTTTATTTTCAATTAGTTCTAAAATTTTTTCTTCATTATATTTTGAAATCTTTTTATAATCAAAATTGTCAAAAGCACTACGATAATTTTCTCTTTTTTTTAAAATAATAATCCAAGAAAGTCCTGCTTGTGCAGATTCTAGAATAAGCATTTCAAATAACTTCTTGTCATCAAATACTGGGACCCCCCATTCTTCATCGTGATATTTAATATATACTTCATCATCACCGGCCCAAGAGCATCTTTTTTTCATTGACATATTTGACATTGTGCTTTGTTTTTTTTAAATATAGTTATACTTTAAAGTATATATTAAAATGTATATTAAAATTAAATTTTATTAATAATTTTATTAACAACTATATTAATAAATTACAATGAAAAATTATGTAGAAATAAAATAATAAAATAATAATAAATAATAAATAATAATAAAATAAAAAAATAAATAATAAATAATAAAAATGAAAAATAAATTGAAATGAAATGAAATAAAAGAAAAAAATAGAAAAAAACAAAAAAAAATAGAAAAAAACAAAAAAAATAAATGATAAAAGTAATCAATCAATTAAAATCTATGATTTTTTCCCATTCAAAAATATCTCTTCCAAAATGACCATAACTTGAAGTTTTTGAATATATTGGATTTTTCAATTTTAATTTTTCAATAATCTTTCCTGGTCTTAAATCAAAATTTTTTATTACCAATTTTTCTATCTCTTCATCGTTTCCTGTTCCAAAACTATCAACAAAAATACTTACTGGTTTTTCTACTCCAATACAATAACCTATTTGTATTTCACATCTTTTTGCTAATTTATTTGCAACAACATTTTTTGCAACAAATCTTGCTGCGTATGCTGCTGATCTATCTACTTTTGATGGATCTTTTCCACTAAAAGCACCTCCACCATGCCTTGCAACTCCTCCATAAGTATCAACGATAATCTTTCTTCCTGTTAATCCTACATCTGCAAGTGGTCCACCTGTAACAAATTTTCCTGTTGCATTAATAAAATATTTTGTATTTTCATCAAGATATTTTCCACAAACGTGTTCTATTACTTTTAATTTAATTTCTTTTCTAAGATCTTCTAAATTCCATAAATCTGAATGTTGTTGTGCAATAACAACTGCATCGATTCTTTTAGGAATACCATTTTCAAATTCAAATGTAACTTGACTTTTTGCATCTGGTCCTAAATTTTCTATTATATTATTTTTTCTTACTTCTTCTAATCTTTCTATTAATTTATGAGCGTAAATTATTGTTGCAGGCATATATTCTTTTGTTTCATCTGTTGCATAACCAAACATTATTCCTTGATCTCCTGCTCCTTGTTCTTCAATTGTTGTTTTTGAAACTCCTTGATTTATGTCTGAACTTTGTTTTGAAATATTTGTTACTAATTCAAAATTATCTACATCAAACCCCCATTGATTATTATATCCTATTTCTTTTAAGACATCTGTAACAATTTTTTTATAATTTATTTCATTATAGTTACTACTAATTTCTCCACATAGATATACAGAATTTTTTGATATCATTGTTTCAATTGCAACATGAGATTCTTTATCATTTTTTAAGAATTCATCTAAAATGCTATCACTAATTCTATCACAAACTTTGTCTGGGTGTCCACTTGAAACACTTTCAGATGTAAAAAAATATTTTCCTCTTTCCATACATCTAAACAAAATAATAAAGTCAATATAAATAGTGTTGACAATAATATTCTTTTAGGAATATTTTTAAAATTAAAAATAAATAAATAAATAAATGAAAAATAATTAATAAATTAAAAATAAAAAAAATTACCAAAATCATTGCTTCTTAGAAAAAAACTCTTGATCAATAATTTTTGCAATCAAGAAAAAATATGATAATATTAAAGGTCCTATAACAACACCTATAAATCCAAAAAATTTAAGTCCCATAAAAGTTCCAAAAAGCCCAATAAGTGGATGAATCTTTCCAAATTTCTTTTGTAATAATGGCCTATAAATCATATCAGTATTAGAAATCAATAATCCCAATATAACCATCCAAACTCCTGCTGCAATGTTTCCTCCTATAAAATTTATCACTGCAATTGGTATCCAAACAAAATAAACCCCTATTACTGGAATAAAAGCTAATATAAATGAAATCAAACCTAAAAGTAAAGAACCTGGAACTCTAAAAATAAAAAGAACTAAGGTCATTAATCCTCCTTGAATTAAAGCACTAATTCCTGAAACAATTATTCCTGAATTTGAAACATTAATAAAATTTTGAACTAATTTTTCTGTGTTTTCTTTTGAAAAAGGACTATGTTTTAATAAAAGTTCATAAAAACTATTCTCTGGTTTTAAAACATAATAAAGTAAAAATAATGATAAAACTAATTGAAATAATGTATTAAAAACATTTGAAAAAGTTTTTATTGCTGAATTTTTTATAAAATTTATTCCTGAATTAACAATACCTCCTAAAAATTCTAAATTATTTGAAAAATTTGGTGCAACAAAGTAAGAATTTATTTTTTCAATCATATTATCTAAAAAAATAAAATCCTCAACATTAATATTCATTCCTGTTATTGCACTATCTATTTGAATTATTGCACTTGCAGAAATTAAATACAATGGGATTAAAATTATGAAAAAAATTAATAAAACAATTATAAAAAATGAAAAAGTATGATTAATCTTTTTTTTTCTCAAAAATTTATAAATTGGTTCTGATAAAACAAAAAAAACTAAACCATAGAATATTGCATTCAAATAAGGGCTCAACAAATAACATAAAATCAAACCAATTATTATTAATATTGCTATTGCAATATTTTTTTTATTATTATCCATATATAACAAAATACTCATTAGTTTAAAAATATATCTTTTGCACTAAATAAAAGTAACTAAAGTTTAAAATAAAAAAAAACAACAATTTCTTATGGATTACAATTCTACACTAAAGGCTTACGATATTAGAGGAACAATTGATATTATTAATGAAGAATATACTATAAATTTAGCTCTAAATATTTTGGAAAAAATCGATTTTAATTCTGTAACAATTTCTTATGATACAAGAGAAAAATCAAAAACAATGGCAGAAGTTTTAATGAATGTTTTTTTACAAAAAGAAAAAAAAGTTTATGATCTTGAAATTTGTTCTACACCAATTTCATATTTTTTAACAAAAAGATTAGGTACTGATATTGGAATAATTGTTACAGCATCACACAATCCTTTAAATTATTTAGGATTTAAAATCTACAAAAAAAATTTAATTCCTTTTTCTCCAATTGAACTTTTTCAAAATTTAAAAAAATTAGAAACAAATTCAAATCAAATTGTTAGAGAATTGTTCTTTTCAAAAAATTATGAAAAAATTGATTTTAGATCTTTTGTTAATAATTATTTTATTCATAATTTCTCATACAAAAATTTAAAAAATCTACCTTTTATTATTGATTTTTCAAATGGTTCTGCTATAACTTATGAACATGATTTTTTAATTAATAATTTTCAAAAATGTTTTTTAATTAATACAAATCTAGGAACTTTTAAGCATTCATTAAATCCATTAGATGAAGATGCTTTAATTGATGCAAAAAAATACATTAAAGATTATAATTTGAATTTTGGAATTGTTTATGATACAGATGCAGATAGAACTGTTTTACTTGATGAAAATTCAAATCCTGTCAGTGGAGATGATTTATTATTATTTTTAATTTATATAAAAAAAGAAATATTGGATGAAAAATTTAAAGTTTTATATGATATCAGATCTACAAGAGAAATAAAACAATATTGTAAAAAAAACAAAATTGAATCTTTCGAATCAGTTGTTGGTCATTATTTTATAAAAAAATTAATGAAAGAAAATGATATCGATATTGGAGGAGAAAAAAGTTCTCATATTTATTTTAAAGAATCAAATTACACAGAAAATTCTTTAATCTTATTTTACTATTTAGATGCTTTTTTTTCTAACAAAAATAAAAAAACAAAATCAATTTCACAAACTATAGAAGAATTACATAAATCTATTTCATCAAAAGAATTAAATTATGAATTTAATATAGAAAAAGATAAAATAATAAAAGATTTAGAAGAATTATTTTCAAATTACAATAAAGAAAAAAAAGATGGAATTTCTGTTTGGAGTGATTTTTTTTGGTTTAATATTAGATTTTCTAATACAGAAAATTTAATGAGATTAAATTTAGAAACAAAAAATCAACAAATTTATGATAAAATAAAAAATTTAATAGAAAAGTATTTAAAAAAGGTCAATATTTAACATTCATGGAAAATGATATTAATAATGAAGAATATTCTAAACAAATGTATGATAAATATAATATGATTTTAGAAGAATACAATTTACTAAAAGATGAAAAAGATAGAATTTCTCATGACATAAAATCATTAAAAAATAACATTTTAATTCTTAATGAAATTGAAAAAGAAAAGAATCTTGATGAAATATATTTTCCTTTATTTAATGGAGTATATATGAAAGCAAAAGTAATAGATAAAGAAAATTATTTTATGTTAAGTTCAAATAAATATGCTATAATTGAAAATAAAAATTCTATAAAAGATAAAATAAAAGAAAACATAGAAGAATTAGAAAAAGTCATAGGAAAAATAGAAAATATTCTAAATAAAAGAAAAAATGATTTAGATGAAATTGAAAATTCTATTTAATTAACAAGACTCAGAATTTCTCCAACAAGCTCTATTAGATTTATAATCACATTTTTTTCTACAACTATTACATCCAGCCTCCCAATTACAACAACTTCCATTATCACCTTCTGAACAAGTTCCTTCGTTACTTGCAGAATTTTGAGCACAATATTCCCAATCACAACACCATAATACATAAAACCATCCACATTTTCTACAAGAAGTCCATCTCGTACTTGGACCTGTGTTTAATGTTTCACAATTAGATCCTGAAAAACTAGCATAGTCTGATCCTGTTCTTGCATACTGAATTTCTTCTTTTACTAATGATTGAATTTCTCCATTTATCATTTTATATTCAGTATATGATCTTTTTCTAGCACATTTAACAGCTCCTTCACAACTCCAAGAACCATATTCTCTTAAAAAGACATTTGTTGCAAGTTCATTCGTAAAAATTCTCCATTCATTTTCACTTTTTGTTGGAACAAATAGAGTATATCCTTGTGAATTTTTATTTTCAACTCCTCTATAAATACTATGCTCATTTATTTGTACAACAGAATCAAATGCTACATTATAAAAATCAGCTGAAAATGAAAAATAAAAATTTAATATAAAAATAATACAAAAAAAAATGAAACTTATAGTTGATTTTTTCATAATTTTAATTAAAAAAGAGTTTTATATAAATTTTTCTAACTAGTATTAATACATCGTAAGTAATCTTTATAAAGATTGTATTAATCTCTAAGTATTGTGGTCAATATGGATGAAAGAATCGAAGGAATATTAGAAGTTATAAAAGATATGACTCTTGATAATACTATACCTAGAAATGTAAAAATCAAACTTGAAAATGTAAAAGAACAATTTAAAACAGATAAAGAAATTTCTCTAATCAAAGATAATGTTTTATCTATCTTAGAAGAAATTTCAGATGATATAAATTTACAAGCATTTACAAGAACTCAAATTTGGAATCTTATTAGTGCTGTAGAAATTTTATAAAAAAATAAAAAATTATTTTTCTTCTTTTGAAGAATTATTTTCTTCTACTTCATCTTCTTTTTTTAATTCTTCATTAAAAACTCTTTTTGCTCTTCCAGCTTCTCTTGCCCATTCAACAACTTTTGGTCCACCAAATAAAAAAACAGCCAAAAGTAATATTAAAATAATTTCACCAGCTCCAATCATATTATCACCTATTTTATTATATATTTTTATATCTTTATTACTTATTAAATCTTTCTATTTTTTAATGGTTATTACTATAAATTTCAATTTCTTGAGATAATTTATTCATGTATTCTTGAATTTCTTTTTTATGATTTTCGTCATAAAATAAATAATCGTAAAATATATTGTATTTTATTAGAAAAGGTCTTTGATATATTGTGTTCCCGTCTTTTGTTGGTATTTGATTTTCAAAGTTAAATTTTACTCCTCTTGGTGGAGGTCCTACTTTTTTTATTATTTCTAATAATTTTTGCATCTCTCTAAAAAAATCATGTTCTAAAACCATGTAAAATTTTGGATTATTATCATAGTTTATTTCAACATAATGTTCATTACTATTCAAATTTGAAAATGTATTTTTTAATTTATTTTTGTAACTTCCAATTCCTAAAACAGGATCAACATGTCCAGCCATTGATAATAAATCATTTTCTGATGTTAAAACCTCATCCATTCCTTTAATAAATTTAAATATTTCAAAATTTTGCATTTTTTTAGATAATTCTTCTTTAAAAAATCTCATAGTTTTTAAACTTTTAAATTCCTCTTTTAAAAAATTAGAATCAAATTTATTTATTTGTCCTTCTGATTTTATTTTTAATATTTCAGATAAAGATAAGTATTCTCCTGATAAATAAAGACTACTTGTTAAAACATCTTGAATTAAAAATTCATCATATTTTTCTTTATAATCATAATGAGTTTGAACTGTTATTTCATCAGGGTTTAATTCATATGCTAATTCTAAATCACTTCTTAATATTTTTCTATCATCTTCTTTATCATTTAAAAATCCAATTATATCATATGATACTCTTATATTTCTTTTTTTTAATTCTTCAGTTATTTTTTTTATTTCTTCAAATGTTGCAGGTATTCTGTTTTGATTTTTTAATGTTTCTTGATCAAATGTTTGAATTCCTATTATTACATTGTCAAAATTATATTTCTTAAGAATATCTAATTGTTCCATACTCCAAAATGCTGGATGTAATTCAAATGTTTTTTCTCCTCTTTGTTTAAAATTTGGAAGAGATGAAAATAGTTTTTCTAATCTTTGTGTATCTAAAAGACTTGGAGTTCCTCCTCCAAAAAACCATGTTTTAATTTCTTTTTTTTCTAAGATATCTTTATACATTTCAATTAATTTTGGTAAATATTTGTCATAATATCTTTCATATTCTTGCTGATTAAACAAAGTTCCTTTATAATAACAGAATTTACAGATAGATTTACAAAATGGACTATGAATATAAACATTAATAGGTTTATTTACATTTTCCCATTTCTCTTCTATTTCTTCAAAAGAAATTTCTCTATATATTTCTGAAAATTTTTTTGTCATTTTTTATTTTAGTTTTATTTTTTTATTAATGAATCTTTAAATTTTTTCATTTGTTCTTCTGTTGCTGAATTTAATTCTTCATATCCATAATCCCAAGGAGCACACATTCCTTTTAATGTGTCTGATTTTATTTTTGGTCTAAATGGTTGATTTGTTTTACATTGTCTACATCTTTCTACTGCTGAACTACAATCAATTACTGAAAAATGGTAACCTTTATTTATTACTTCTTCCATTATATCATAGACTAAACCTTCATCATACATATGATAAAAATGGTCTTTATATGCTCTCCATTTATCTTCTGGATAACATTTTTCAATTGCATCTCTATTATAATCTGAAATTTGAACTTCAACCATATCTAAATGTTTTAATCCTATTTTTTCAAAAAATGGTAATAATTCCATTATTTCTTCACGATGATGTGGCCATGATGGTTCTTCAACTGTTACAAAAAATCCCATTTCTTTTGCTAATTCCATATTTTTTAATACTAATTTAGAAAAATTTGAAGCACTTAAATGAAATCTTATTTCATGAACACCTAAATTTTCTTTAAGTCTAATTAACATTTCTTTATTTGCTAATATTCCATTTGTATACAAAAAACGATATTGATGAATTCCTGTTTGTTTTTCCATATTATCTAAAATTAATGCTATTTTTTCTAATTCATTAATGTAATACAATGTTTCTCCAGAACTTTGATATGAAAATGTTGTTGCTTTATATTGTTCTGGTCTTAAACTTTGGTAAAAGAAATCTGAAATTTTATTTTTTATTGAATCTGCTGATTCTTCTAATCTATTTGGATCGTAATAACAATAAGGACATTTACACATGCATTGTGTTCCTATTTGGATTCCTGAACCAGGTTCTTGAGTAAAACACATTCTACAACCTGGTGATATTTCTCCAACATGAAAACAATGGCCATCAGCATCTCTTTTTGCTCCCATTTTTAATAATTTTTCTTGTCTTGCTAATTTTTCTTGCATTATTTCTTGATATGGAACGACTCTCATTTTTATCTCTCTTTAAAATTATCTTTTTTAATTTAAATGTTTTGATAAATTTAACTTATAAAATTTCATTAATTGTATATCATATGAACACAATTAGAAATTTCTTTATATAATACATTTATTCTTTCTAATATCTCAAAATTATTTGGATTTTCTTTTTCATAATATTTTAATAATTTCAATAACTTTTTTAATGTTTCATTTTTACCATAATTTATATCAAAATTTTTATTTTCTATTGATTTTATTGAGAATTTTTCATAATTTTTTTCAATATATGATTTTGGTGAAATAAAATAATCATAAAATTCAAATGAAATATTGCTAAAATCTTTATTTATTTTTTTTAAAAATTTTAATTCTTCATAAAATATTTCTATTGTTTGACTTGGAATTCCAACTATATAAAATAATTTTACACTAATTTTTTGTTTATTTAATTCTTTTAATAAACTATAAATTATTTTCAAAGATGGCATCTTTTTGTTAATATTTTTTGATAATGTTGGATGTAAACACTCAATACCAAATGCAACATTATTAAAACCTGCTTTTTTCATTTTTTTTACTTGTTCAATTGTTAAACCATCAAAAGCTAAATCAGAATTTTGAATTTTTATTTTATTATTTATTTTTATTAAACCATCTAATAATTTATCAAATTCAAATTTATTTAATGTAGAATCATTAAATCTAATACTTTTTACACCTATTTGATTATAATATTTAAACCATTCAATTAAAACATCTCTTTTTAATAAATTATATCTTGAAAGTGCTGGACTACTACAAAAATAACAATTATTAGCACAACCTCTTGATGATGATATCATAATATTATAATTTAAATATTCTAACTCATCTTTACTATATTTTGGTACATCATCTTTTGTTAATTTTGATAAATTATAAAAATGATTTGAATTATAAAATTCCTTTTCATTAATTAATAATTGATACAAAGACTCTTCAAAATCTCCTCTTGTACAATAAAAACCCATTGATTTTAATGATTCATATGTAAAATCATTTAAAATTACTTCAGGGCCTCCAAAAGTTATTTTTGAATTTGGGTATTTTTCTTTTAAAAAAAGTGCAATTATTGGTTGTATTGACAAATAAGCATCATAAAGAGAAAAACAATAAATATCATATCCTTTTAAATTTTCAAAAAAAACAAATTGGTTTTCTATGTGTTTTCTTTTTTTTTCAGATATATTAATTCCATTAAATAAACTTTCTTTATTATAATAATTTTCCACTATCTGAACAAAATTATCAATATCATTTCCTTGAGCAACAGATTCGTTATTAAAATCATAATAATCCATTTTATAATCTATATTTTTTTTATCAAGATAATTTTTTACTTGAGATGTTAAATACAAATCTTTTGATGTATTCAAAAAAACAAAAATGTTTTTTTTCATTTTACATCTGTCTTTTTTTAATCAATCTTATTTGATGATTATCATAAACAGTTTTTCTAATATAATATATCATTTCTGATATAGGTGTTTGTTGCGTACACCTTAACGTGTTATAAACATCTTTATGAGTTATATCTTCTCCTGATCTTCCATAACTTTCTCCTACAACTTTTCCTGTTGAATCTCTAATATAACTTCTTATATCTTCTTTTGGTTTAACCCATCCAAAAAGACCAATATGCAAATCCGGATATGTTCCATCTACTATCTTTTGAGAAACTATATCTAATTCTTTTATAAATCTATTACAATATTCTTCATCTATTTTCATTGTTTTTTCAATTGTTCCAACATCAATTGATTTGACTCCCTTACTATAAAGATGAAATATACTTTCACTCAAAAAAGCAATATTGTAAAGATGAGAAACTATATGAATTCCAAAATCAATATCATTTTTTTGTAATATTTTTATATTTTCCATTACTTTATTATATGTATTAACTCCATCTTTAAAAATTCTAAATTGATTTGCATAAGCATGACCATCCATACTAATTGCAAAATGAAGTTTTGGATTTTCTTTTAAATATTTTGCAATTTCTTCATCCATAATTGTTCCATTTGTTGTAATTGTATAAGAACTTACTCTAACATCTTTTCTTTCTTTTTCTATGTAATTATAAACTTTTTTTATGTAATCCCATTTTAACATAGGTTCTCCGCCTAAAAATTCTATATGGAATTCTTTGCTTGTTGCATATTTTATTAAATTATCTAAAAACTCTTTTATTTCTTTCCATGTATATTTACTTGTTTTATCATCTTCATAACAATATAAACAATTACAATTACATTCTTTTGTTACATGAACAACATATGTTTCCATTAAAATTACCTTTCAAATAAATTTTCAAAATTACATCCACATCTATTTACACAATCACAAGAAATAGTTCTTGAATTACAAACACAAGCATCACTAGTTCTACTTACACAATTACATGCTGTTCTTGCATTACAATTACAAACATCTGCATAAGTTCTAGTTACACAATCACAACCTCTAGACACACATGTACAACTTCCTCTTGATTCACAAGAACAGCTTCCCCGCGAAACACAATCACAGCTCGTAACATTTCCACTACAATTACTACTACAATCCGCTACACAAGAACCTGCATCTTGACCAACACAAGCACAATCACTCCTACTCACACAAGAGCAACCTCCTCTTGAATCACAAGAACAATCACTTCCACAATCACTTCTACAACTACCTGTTGAATCTGATTCGCAACTTATTGTTCTATTATTACAAGGACAAGTTAATGCTGATGTTCTAGTTACACAATCACAAGGACCACTTCTTGCTTCACAATCACAATTAGTTCTTCCTTCACAAGCACAAGTTGGTTGACTTGTTCTTGCATCACAAACACAAGATCCTCTTGAATCACATGTACAAAAAATAAATCTATTATTACAACTACAACTAGTTGATCTAACATCACAATCACAAACACCTAGATATGTTCTACTTACACAATCACAACTAACACGTGCATTACAGTTACATGTAACTCTTGAATCACAAGAACACGGAACATATTCTCTACTTTGACAATCACAAACATTTCTTGCAACACAATCACAAACACCATCATTTTCCTTTACGTTACATGCACAAGGAATAACAGAACTTAATTGATCATTAATATCTCCTAAGGACAATGGTCCTGTATAAGTTGAAGAAACATGTGAATTACAAGTAGATGTTGTTTCATTTCTTACCCTACTCATATTGTCTAACAAATTTTTTAAATCCCTTATTTGA
>JAQUVJ010000025.1 GCA_028693395.1 Candidatus Nanoarchaeia archaeon
CCCCAATTCATAACAACAGAACCAATTGCAACTGTAAATGCAATTAATAAAACTGTAGCAATTAAAGGTGATACTGATTTCTTCATGAAATCCTTAAATAAATTATTTTATTTAAAAGTTTCTAAAACTTCACTGTAACTTTTATAATGTTTTGACAAATATTCAAGACTTCTTGCCAAATCCATTCTAGATCTCGAATTTGGAAAATTATGATCATCTTCAAGTAAATCCGTTACATAATTTATAGCTCTAAAAACACTATTTGTCCTTCCAACAAAAACCTTTGGATTTTTTCTTAAAATATCTATTGTAGTTTTTATATAATCATTTTTACTTCTCTTAATTCTAGATTGATTTCCAATTTCTTCTGATTGAGATAAAGAATTAATAATTATTTCATTTGTTTGCAATCTCAAATAATGAACATTTAAATCATTTGAATAAGCAACATTATTTGTTAATGATACTATATTTTCTCCTATTTTTGCAATAGGTTCTAAGATTTTTCTATTTATTTTTCTTTGTTTACCATTTATAATTACATTTTGTGAATTTTTATATGATAATTCTAAATTACTATATGAATCAAGTAAATCAAATACGTCTTGTGTTAATTCAAATCTTTCAGCTTGAACTTTTGCATAATCTTTGTATGAATAAGCTTTTCTTGATTTTGAAATGTTTAAATTTAAATTTCTTTTTATAGCTTCTTCTGGTAATCTTAATAATGATATTAAATCTTTTTTTGTTGATTCAATTTGTTCTTGTCTACCTGATCTTAACAATGAATCGTATTCTTTTTTTCTATCATAATACATCTCCATTGCCATTTTTCCTTGTTGATTATATAAATTAAAAGTGGCAATATCCTTTTCATTATCCACAATTGTTTCTAAACTATCACCAAATAATTTAGCAACTTCAGGATGTCTTTTTAAAATATCACTATTAAATGATTCTGTTTTCATACTTCTTTCAATAAGTTCATTTAAACTAACACTTGTATCCATAGCAGTAAGAATTAATTACTTATTTATAAATCTTTTCTATATTTACTACTTAATAGTTAAAATTTATTTTGTATATAAAAATCTATACTAGTTTAAAGATATATAAAAATTTATATATAAATAGAAAATTTATGAAAGTGTATGGAATGTTTAGGAGAAATTTTTGGAAAAACTACCACAAATACTTTCAAATTCTCTTGTGAAAAAGATGTAAAAAAATTTGAATACACAACTGTTGATTTAAAAGAGGAAAAAATATTATCTCAAATTACAGAACTTGAAAGAGATTCTGAACAACTTGTTGCACATTGCAGAGTAATAGGATACAAAGATAAATTCGGAGCATTCAAAAAAGTAAAAACACCTTTCTACATCGGTTCAAAAGTATACAAAGCTACTGATGAATTTATCATGGAAATGATAAAACTAAAAGATGATTCAAGTGGTGCTTATATTGGAAAATTAGAAGGAAAAGATATTAAAATATATCTTGATATTAATAATTTAATTACAAAACATGTTTCAGTTCTTGCAAAATCAGGATCAGGTAAAAGTTATTGTGTCGGAGTTTTACTTGAAGAAATTTTAGAAAAAGGAGTTCCATTATTAATCATTGATCCTCATGGAGAATATTCTACTTTAAAATATCCAAACGATGATAAAAGAGATCTTGAAAGAATGAAAAGTTTTGATGTAAAACCAACTAATTTTTTAAAATCAATAAGAGAATATGGAGATTTAAACGTAAATCCAAACGCAAGACCTATAAAATTACCAAGTGAATTATCTTCAAAAGAAATAATGGAATTATTACCAGGAAAATTAACTTCAGCCCAAATTGGAATATTACATAATTCAATGAAGAACATGGATAGAATTGATTTCCCTACATTAATTGCAAATATAGAATTAGAAGAAAGTAATGCAAAATGGGGATTAATTAGTTTAATTCAAACACTAAACGATTATGATATTTTCTCAAACAATCCAACACCATTAAATGAACTTATACAACCTCAAATTGCATCAATTTTAAATTTCAAAGGAATTCCTCCAGAAGTCCAAGACATAATTGTTTCAAAACTTTTAACAGACTTATTTGAAGCAAGAAAAAAAGATACAATTCCACCATTTTTTTTAGTTATAGAAGAAGCACATAATTATTGTCCTGAAAAAACTTTTGGAAATAACAAAAGTTCAAAAATAATAAGAACAATTGCAAGTGAAGGAAGAAAATTTGGTTTAGGACTTTGCGTAATAAGTCAAAGACCTGCAAGAGTAGATAAATCAGTAGTAAGTCAATGTACCAGTCAAATAATTCTAAAAGTTACAAATCCAAATGATTTAAAATCAATCTCAAATTCAGTTGAAGGAATCACATCAGAAACCGAAAACGAAATTCAAAATTTAATGATAGGAAACGCCCTAATAACAGGAGTTGTTGATGTCCCATTATTTGTAAATATTAGACCTAGAAAAACAAAACACGGAGGAGAAACCGTAAAAATCTTAGGAAATACAAAAGATTATTCTAAGTTTGCAAAAGAAGAAAAACAAAATATAATGAAAGATATTGAAAAATTCGAAAAAAAAGAAATTATGCCTTTGATTTTTCCAACAATGTCTCCTAGAGATTATGCGTTAATGAGTGGAAAAGACGATATAAAAATTCATTTAATTTCAGGATACTTAGTACAATTAAAAGGTTCTCCAAATTATAATGTATTATTTGACATGACAATTGGTGAAGTTGTTACAGATATCAACGAATATTCAACAGGATTTCTACCTGATGTTTCAAAACTAACACAAAGGGAAATAAAACTTTTACAAGCATTATTCAAAAGACCAAATTTTACAGAAGAACAAATTATTCAAGCAACAGGAACGATGGATATATTAAATCATCTTGAAAAATTAGTAAAACTAGAATATTTAATAAAAAAAGGAAAGAATTATTCTTTAAACACAAGAGCAATTTTATCAAATCTTTCCAATTATCAAATTCATCAAAAAATAGAATACTCTTCAATAAATTATGAAAAAATAAAAAAAGGAAATTTAAGTGTTGATTTAATTAAAGATAAAGTTTCAAAATTTGCTCAAGTTTTAGACATGAAAGAATGTTTTATTGTAAAATACGAATAAATAAAATTTATAATCTAAAAACACAAAAAAAGAATATAAGATGAAAAAAATAATTTACTCAATTGGATTTATTATAATTTCCATATTAACATATTTAAAAAATATTTCTTTAAAAATATTTAATATTGAATTATTCTATTATACTTCATTTTTTGCAATTTTCTTTTTAACAATTTCAATTATAACAAAAAAAAATAAAAATGAAAAAGACGTTTTTGAAGATAAAGAAAAAAAGAAAAAATTTAATTTGAATAAAATATTATTGTTAATATTAATTTTTATTATTGCTATTTATTATTTTGATAATAGTTTATTTTTCAAATTAATTAATTCAAATCAATTAACATTAACAACATATAATTTCATAAATCAAAATATAATAAATCAAACTTATATTGGTGCATTTATAAGTTTTGGAATTGGTCAAATATTTTTTATATATATTCCACTTGAAATAACTTTCATGTTTTTCTTGGAAAATTTAGAACCTTTACTATTAATAATAATCACAACAATTGCATCTTACATAGGATTTTCCATAAATTATTGCTTAGGTAAATTATTAAGAAAAAAAATATCAAACAACGAAAAATATAAAAAATTTTCATTATTCATTAATAAATTTGGAGGACCTTTATTATTTATAGCAATGTTTACACCACTTCCTTCTCAATTATTAACTTTCATCTGTGGTGGTACTGGATATTCTTATAAAAAAATGATTATTTATACAACAATTGCAACAATTATTAAATTTAGTTTATTATATTTTTATGGATATTTAATAATAAATTATTTAGAAAATATAATGAGTTCTTTTTAGTGTTTCATAAAACATTGATAAAATATAAAATTATCTTTTATTTTTATAATAAATTTAAAAATAATTATTTAATACTCTTTATCTTTTAAAAACAAATAAATTTAAAGAAATAATATCTAAAAAAATAAACTTAGAATAAATAAATAATTAGAATAAATATAAAATATAGATAAATAATATAAATATAAAAACTCAATAAAAAAAATAAATATAAAATATATGTACAAATAAAAAAACTATAGAAATAAAATAAAAAATAAATGAAAAATAAAAAACAAAGAAATAAAAATTAAATAAAAATTAAACAAAAATTAACAAAAAAATTAAATAACAAAAATCATCTATAAAAATTACATATAATTTAAAACATCATTCTTTAATTTATCAATGAAATCTTCAATTTTATATGTTACTGTTTTGTTATCTCTATCTCTTACTGAAACAGTGTTTTCTTCAAGATCTTTATCTCCTATTATCATTATGTAATTTACTTTTTCACTTTGAGCTATTCTTATTTTGTTTGATAAAGTTCTTGATTCATAATCTTCTTCTACTCTTAATCCAGCATCTTTTAATTCCTTTGAAACTTTTTCACAATAGTCTAAATGTCTATCTGCTATATTTAATATTTTTATTTGTACTGGATTTATCCATAATGGGAATTTTCCTGCAAAATGTTCTATTAATATTCCTATGAATCTTTCTATTGAACCATATATAACTCTATGAATCATAACAGGTCTTATTTTTTGATTATTTTCATCAATGTATGATAAATCAAATCTTTCTGGTAAATTCATATCTAATTGAATTGTTCCACATTGCCAACTTCTTCCAAGAGAATCTTTAATGTGAACATCTATTTTTGGTCCATAAAAAGCTCCGTCACCTGGATTTAATTTATATCCTTTTCCAAATGCAACAAGTGCTTCTTCTAATCCCTTTGTCGCTGCTTCCCAATTTTCATCACTACCGATGCTTCCATTTTCTGGTCTTGTGGATAATTCTAAATTATATTCTAGTCCAAAAATTGAATATGTTTTTTCAATTAAATTAAGAACTCCTAAAATTTGTTCTTTTATTTGATCTTGTCTCATGAAAATATGAGCATCATCTTGATGGAAACATCTTACTCTAAATAATCCATTAATAACTCCACTTAATTCATGTCTATGAACTAATCCTAATTCTCCTGATTTAATCGGAAATTCTTTATATGAATGTGATTTTGTTTTATAAACTAAAATTCCACCTGGACAATTCATTGGTTTAATCGCATAATCTTGATCATCTACTTTTGTTGTATACATATTCTTTTGATAATGTTCCCAATGACCTGAATATTCCCAAAGTTGTCTACTTAACATTATTGGAGTTTTTATTATTTCATATCCATCTTCTTTGTGTAACTTATTCCAAAAATTCATTAATTCGTTCCATAAAATCATTCCTTTATTATGAAAAAATGGCATACCTGGAGCATATTCTGAAAATGAAAATAAATCCATTTGTCTTCCTAAAATCTTATGATCTCTTCGTTTTGCTTCTTCTAATAATTCTAAATAATCATTTAATTCCTTATTAGATTGATAACTTACTCCATAAACTCTTTGCAATTGATCATTACTAGAATCAGCTCTCCAATAAGCACCTGATGTACTCATAACTTTAAATGATTTTACATATTTTGAACTTGGAAGATGTGGACCTCTACATAAATCAATAAATTCACCTAATTTATATATTGTTATTGTTTCATTTTCTGGTAATTCTTTGATTATTTCTATTTTATATTTATTATCTTTAAATAATTCTAAAGCTTCACTTTTTGAAATCTCTTTTCTTTCAAATGGCAAATCTTCCTTTACTATTTTTCTAAACTCTTCTTCTATTTTAACAAAATCTTCTTGATTAAAAGCATTATTTGGATAAATATCATAATAAAATCCGTTATCAATAGAAGGACCTATTGTCAATTGAATATCTTTATTTACTTTCATCATAGCATATGCCAAAACATGAGCAGATGAATGCCAAAAAGTATCTTTTCCTTCTAAATCATCAAATTTATAAAAAAATATAGATCCACTTGTTGTTATTGGTCGGGTTAGGTCAATTAATTTATCATTAAATTTTGCTACTAAAACATTTCTTGCAAAACCTTCTGAGATATCTCTTGCTATGTCTAAAGCACTAACATTTTCTTCGAACTTTTTTTTTTCTTTGTTTGGAAATTCTATTTCTATCATTTTTTTCACCATGATCCGACCAAGGACCTAAATAAAAAAAGATTATAGTATTATTTAAAAGTTAGTAATTTTCTTAATTTTTTTAAGATTTTTGCTTATTTTTTATGGTATTTTATTAAAGCATAAGAAAAAAAATAAAAAGTTTAATTAAATTTTATATGATAAAATAATAATAAAAATAAGAAAATAAAATAAAAAATAAGAATTAACATTAAAATAATTAATAACTAAAAAGAATAAAAAAGAAAAATAAAAAAGAAAAAAATGAGAAAGAAATATAGCAAATAAAATAAGTAAAAGAAAAAAATATAATAAAAAAAATATAAATATTCAAAAAATATTTAAAAAATAATTACTTATTCATCTCTTTGAAAATATGCTTTTGGATGAGAACAAGATGGACAAACTTCTGGAGGGTTCTTTCCTCTATGAACATAACCACATTCCATACACATCCAAACTGTATCTTCTACATCTTCAAACATAGTGTTTGTTTCAACATATTTTAAATATTTTTCATATCTTTGTTTATGATGTTCTTCTGCAATAGCAATAGCTTCAAGTCTATTAGCAATTTCATCTAAACCTTCTTCTCTTGCAATTTTTGCAAATTCTGGATACATACTTTCGTGTTCATGTCTTTCTCCATTTATTGCAGATTTTAAATTCATAATAGTATCTGCCATTGTTCTTTCAACATCTCCTTCAACCTTAATTTCATCAGGTAAACTAGGATCTTTTTCCTTTAATTGATTAATTAATCTAAGCAACCACTTTGCATGTTGACTTTCATTTTCTGCAGTTAACAAAAAAACTTCAGATAATTTTTCAAATCCTTCTTTTTTTGCTGTTTTTGCATAATAAGTATATCTATTTCTTGCTTGACTTTCTCCAATAAAAGCTTTTGCTAAATTTTCATATGTTCTTTTCATCTTTATCACACCTTATAATTTTTACAGATATATAATATTTATTAAATTTATTTTATTTAATCTTTTTTCTAATACTAAAAAAAATATAATGATAATAATAATTATAATAATAATTAATAATTAAAATACTAAAAAAAGAAAAAAAAGAAAAAATACAATATATACTATTATCTACTGTACTTTTTCATAAACTCTAACCATAATTATTGTTAGAGAAAGTATTGCAATTAATGTTAACATTACAAGTTCAATCATAGTCAATTTTGAAATATTTACGTCTCTCATTGTTACAAGTTGCATTGTATAAATAGCAACCATATCTTCTTTTAATTCAAGACCTTCATATATTCTATCAAATTCACTACTCATATAATCAGTTTGACAACTTGGAAGTTTTGATAGTTCTCCTAAATCGCTTTTTAATTCTTTTATTCTAATTTCATTAACATCAAAATCATCTAAATAACTATTAGTAATGTTAATATCCCTTAAAGCACCCACAAATATGAATAAAGCAGCTGCTAATATAACAAGCATGACAGAAAAAACCATTTTTTCCACTACATGACTCTTAATTCTTTTTCCAACCATTAAATCACCTACTTTTTTATTATAAACTATCTATTTAAACATTGTTTGTTATTATAAAGTAAATAACTAAACTAATTTTAAATCTTTTACATATTTATCTAATTCTTCTTCTTTTTCTGGTCCAACTGCCAAAACAGTAATTGTCGGTTGAGAAAAACACGTTCTACCAGCATCTTTAATCATTGAATTAATAATATTTTCCCTATCAAATATATTTTTAAATTTAATCATTTCATCTAAATCTTCAACATACAATACAACTTTTTTCATTCCAGATTCATACCACTCATTGAAAATTTGATTTTTATTTTTCTTTGCAAGAAGTGCACAATCTACACATCCATGACCAACCTGAGCCGCCATTTTTCCTTTTGGCATTTTCAAATCTCTTCTTACTAAAATTACTTGTTTTATTTCCATATAAAAAGAAATCATTACAAATTTATAAATTAAACTAATAATATAACATAAAATAATTTATTAAAAATTAAAAAATTAGAAAAAATAAAAATAAAAATAAAAATAAAAAAACAAAAAATATAGAAAATAAAATAAAGAAATGAAAATATAGAAATATAAAAATAAAATCAAAAATAAAATCAAAAATAAACGATCATAATCTACTTTCTAATCTTTTATGTTTTTCTTTAAAATCTTCCATTGGAGTTTTTTCAATTATTGCATTTAAATTTGTATACATTGGATTTATAAGTCTACCTTCTATTGATTTTTCTACAACAATTGCTTCTTTTCTTGGTTTATATGCATCAATGTTTCCTGCATAAATTGGATTAAAAAACAAAGAAAATGATAAAATTGCATAAGGAACAACCTTAAATATTTTTTTTAAAAGATCAACGCCTTCATCAAAAGATTGATTAACTAAATCAGGATGATCATCTGGAAAACCAAAACCATATGGATTACGTTTAATTTGCTTTTGATAATTTTCTAAATAATATTCATCTATCTTCATTTCTTCTTTCATAATTCACACCAATTTAGTTTAATAAAAATATAAATTTTATAGTAGAGAAATATTTAAAAGTTTCTTTATTATTGATTTTTAATTATTGTAAATAAAAAAAAGGAACAAAAAAAACTAAAAAAATAGAAGTAATGATAAATAATTAAACCAATAGACAAATACTCATATCATTTATATAATAAAAAATATTTTAATTAATATGAATGATTATTCTTTCAAACTGGAATCTAATTACAAACCTTCTGGGGATCAACCAAAAGCTATAGAAAAACTTATAGAAGGAATTAAAAAAGGATTTGATAAACAAACATTACTTGGAGTTACAGGATCTGGTAAAACATTTACAATTGCAAATGTAATTAACAAATATCAAAAACCTACATTAGTATTAGCACATAATAAAACATTAGCGTTTCAACTTTACAATGAATTAAAAGAATTCTTTCCTCACAACAAAGTTGAATTTTTTATTTCATATTACGATTATTATCAACCCGAAAGCTACATTCCTTCCACTGATACATATATTGAAAAAGATTCTTCGATAAACGAAGAAATTGAAAGAATGAGATTATCAGCAACGATTTCTTTAATGTCAAGAAAAGATGTTATTATTGTTGCATCAGTCTCAGCAATTTACAATGTTGGAGATCCACAAAGATTTGATAATATTTCAAAAAAAATCTCAATAAATCAATCTATGTCAAGAAGAGAATTAATGCAAATATTGGTTGATATGTTATATGAAAGAAACGAAATTGAATTATTACCTGGTAAATTTAGGGTCAGGGGAAATATTATAGATTTAGTTCCTGGACATCAAAAAAATATAATAAGAATTCAAATAGATAAAGACAAAATAGTAAAAATTGACGAATTATCAAATATGGATTTAGAAAAAATATCTGATTACGAAAATTATCATATATTTCCAGCAAAACAATTTGTTGCAGAAAAAGAAAATATTGAAAAAGTCACAAATGAAATAAAAAAAGAATTAAATGAATATTTACCAATAATTGAAGAAAAAAATCCTTTATTTGCTTATAGATTAAAACAAAAAGTTTCTTATGATATTGACATGATTAAAGAAATGGGTTTTTGCAAGGGAATAGAAAACTATTCAAGTTATTTTGATAATAGAAAAAAAGGAGATAAACCATATTGTTTAATTGATTATTTTCCAAAAGATTTCTTATTTGTAATTGACGAATCTCATCAATCATTACCACAAGTAAGAGGAATGTATAATGGAGATAGAAGTAGAAAAGAAACATTAGTTGAATATGGTTTTAGACTTCCAAGTGCACTGGAAAATAGACCTTTAAAATTTGATGAATTTGAAAAATATTTAACAAATGCAATATTTGTTTCAGCAACTCCTGGACCTTATGAAATTGAAAATTCAAAGCAAATTGTTGAACAAATAATTAGACCAACAGGTTTATTAGATCCAATCATACAATTAAAACCTGCAGAAAATCAAATAAAAGATGTTTTAAAAGAAATAGAAATTAATACTAAAAAAGGATTTAGAACATTAATAACAACTCTTACAAAAAAATTAGCAGAAGAATTAACAGATTATCTTGCAAAAAACGATGTTAAAGTAAGATATCTACATTCTGAAATCGATTCGATTCAAAGATCTGAAATAATAAGACAATTAAGATTAAAAAAATTTGATGTAATTGTTGGAATAAATCTTTTAAGAGAAGGGTTAGATATTCCTGAAGTTGGACTTGTAGCAATCTTAGATGCAGACAAAGAAGGTTTTCTAAGAGATCAAAGAAGTTTGATTCAAACAATTGGAAGAGCTGCTAGAAACTCTGAATCAAAAGTAATTTTATATGCTGATAAAATTACTGATTCAATAAAAGGTGCTATTCAAGAAACAAAAAGAAGAAGAGAAATACAAGAAGAATATAATAGAGTAAATAATATAACACCTATAACAATAAGTAAATCAATACAAAAAGAAATTACAACATTAAAAGATTCTAAAAACATTCCAAAAGGTCAATTAGAAAGTTATCTAATTGAATTAGAAAGCGACATGAAACAAGCCGCAGAAGAATTAAATTTTGAAAAAGCAATTGAAATAAGAAATCAAATAAAAAAACTTCAAAAAGAATTAACTTACAAGTGACAAAGTTTATATATTATTTATTCTTTTATCTATTATATCTTTTTATCTATTAAACTTAAATAAAAATTAAAAAAAATAAAAAAAAACAAAGAAAAAATTAAAAAGAGAAAAAATTAAAAAAAATAAAGAGAAAAATAAAATGACGAATAAACTATTCAACAATCAAAATCAAGGAAATCAAAAAATCATAGGAATGGTTTTAGAAAATTATTCAAAAAAATTTAATTCCATAGAAAGAATTTTAATAGATGATTTTGAATCTGATTTGGAAAAAGAAATAAGAAAAATCTTTAACGAAAAAACAAAAGATATAACCATATTTGATGATTTATTTTATATAAAATACACTTTTGAAGAAATAAACAAAGAAATCAGAAATATAATTCCTTACATGGGAGAATTAACTTCAATGGTAGATTTCAAATCTACTAAAATAGCAGAAAAAATGCAAAAATATTATGAATTTATGAATAAAAGAATTGTAAATTTATCTTATTTAAATGAAAATAACATGCTAAATTGTTCTGGACAAAATCTATTGATTTTAAAATCTATCCCATACAATCATTTTAATCTTTATAATGGAGTTTCATCTAACAAAACAAAAAGAATTCATTCAATTATTGGAATAGAAATATCTGATCTTTTATTAACAATGGATATTAGCGAAAACAAAACCGAAATAATATCAAAAAACCAAATTGAAAAACACTACATTCCTTCACTTTTTTATTAATTTCTTCTAAATTTATAATAAATATAATAAAAACAACATCATCATCACTCATTAGTAGTTAATATTTATATATATCCTCTTTTTTTCTAAATTTTGTAGATAAAAATACCAATATAAATTAAACATTTTTTAACAAAAAAAGACAAAGTTGATGCAGAGATGACAAAATATCTATTTAATAACAAAGACAAAAATAATTCTGAACTAATTGGACAAACATTTGAAAATTATTGTTACAATTATGCTTCAACTGAAAGAATATTTATTGACAAAAAACAAACAAGAATTGAAAAAGATATAAGAGAAATATTTAATCAATACACTTCTCATTTAACTATAAATCATGATATCATATATATTGAAGATGTCTTTAAAAACATAACTACAGAATTAAGAAAAATTATTCCTTATTTTGATGAACCACTTTCAACAACAGATTTTTATTCGAGACAAACAAAAAGAAAAATAGAAAAATACTATAATTTTATGCAATATTCTACACCAACTCTTTCGGAATTAGTACAAAAAGAAATGCTACTATGTTCTGGGGAAAATTTACTTTTTTTAAAATCGATACCAAACAATGGATTTAAAATTTATCATGAATTAAGTGAAAAAAGATATAGAAAAACTCATTCATTAATAGGACTTGAAATTAATGAATATTCATTAATAATAGATTTATCAGAAAATATAGTAAACATAAAAGAAAAAGAAAGATTAAAAGAAAATTTTCTAGAAGCAATCATTAACTAAGTGAATCAACTGGATTCATCTTAGAAGCTTTCTTTGCTGGTAAAAATCCCGATAAAACTCCTACAATTATTGAAAAAATTAATGAAAAGATATACACTGATGGTTGTATTGAAACAACAATTAATCTTGTTTGTAAAACTTGAAAAGCAATATTTTCTACTAATTTTGCAAGCAATATACCAAATCCTATTCCAACAATTCCTCCAACAACACTAAATAATATACTTTCTATTACAAACATTGATAGTATTGATGAATTTCTTGCACCTATTGATTTCATTATACCTATTTCTCTTCTTCTTTCCATTACTGATGTAAATAAACTATTCATTATTCCTATTGCAGCAACCAATGTTGAAATCATTGCAATTCCAACTAATATGTAATTAATAACTGATAAAACAGAATCTAATATTTTTAAAAATTCTTCATAACTTTGAATCTGAAAACTTTCTTCTCCTTCTTTTTGTTTTAAATATCTTCTTAATTCTCTATTTATTTCTTCAATTACAAAATCACTTTGATAATCTGTATTATATTTAACAAATATTGAACTTATTTCCTTTGGTTTTGCATTAAGCATTTCATAAACAGATTCTATTGGCATATAAATTACATTTGTTTGTCCTCCAAATCCTGAACTTTCATAAATACCAACAACTTTAAAACTCTTACCCATAATTTCTATTTTATTATTAATCTTTTTTTCAGTATTTTCTGCAACTTTATTATTAATCATTATTGCATTTTTATCATTTGATGTTAAAAATCTTCCACTTAATAATTTTACACCAGAATCTTCAATAGATTCTTGATTTCTTTGTTCTTTTGGAATACCATTTACTGTCACAGAAATAAAATCATCTTTTCCTTCAATTAAAGCAATACTTCCAAAAAAACCTCCAACCATTTCTACTCCTTCTGCTCTTTTTATTACATCAAACCAATCTTGATTTAAATAATTTTCATCATAACCACTTTCAGAAAGCATTGGAGGTCCTGATAAAAGATTTGCATCAGAACTTAATATTATTAACCTATTTACTCCAACTGATTCAAATTCTCCAACAATTGCATTTCTTAACCCTCCACCGATTCCAAGTAAAGCAACTATTGCAGCAATTCCTATAACAATACCAAGAATAGTTAACCAACTTCTTGTTTTTCTTTTTAAAATATTCTTTAAGGCGTTTGAAAAAATATCTACTATCATAATAATCTCCTATTCATACCTCAATGAATCTACTGGATTTTGTTTTGCTGCATTTATTGCTGGAATTGAACCTGATAAAACTCCTATTAAAAATGAGAAAAACAATGCTCCAATAATCAAATACCAATCAAAAACAAAAACTAAATATGTGGAATCTAAAACAACTCTTACAAATTGAACAATACCATAAGTTAATGATATTCCAATAATTGTTCCTATTAATCCACCTATAAAACCTAGTAAACCACTTTCTAAAAAAAATATTGTAGAAATATGAGAATTTTTTGCTCCGATTGCTTTCATTATTCCTATTTCTTTAGTTCTTTCTAAAACAGATGTATACATAGTATTCATAATTCCAACACCACCAACTATTATGGAAATTGCAGCTATGCCAATTACAACTACTTGTATTATTGAAAATATATTATTAAATTGTTCAGTTATACTTTCAGATGTCATAAAACTAAAATCAGTCTTTCCTTTTGGTAATTTTCTATGTCTTATTAAAGCATTTTCAATCCTTTCTTCCATTATCGATAAATCATTAAAATCTTCAATACCAACTATCATAGTGGAATAAGAATCATATTTTTTACCTTTAAATATTCCTTCATAAGTTTCAGGACTCATCCAGATGATTGAATCATCCTGTTGATTTCCTATCTTTTCCATTATTCCAGTAATTTTTACTTTCTGAGAATTTAAATAAAAAATATCACCTATTTCTAATTTCTTCCCATCGAAATCAACTTCAGGAATATAATTTCCAACAACAACTTCTCTTGTATCTCCGCTTCTCAAATTATCTCCGTATAAAACTTTATAACCGATTTCTTCAATTACTTTAGTTGTTTGAGGATTCGGATTGAAAACTCCAATAAAAGCCATTCCATCTATTTTATTATATTGTAATTTTGATGTTGTATAAAAGAATCCACCTGTTGAAACAACTCCAGGAACTCTCATTAAAGCTTCTTCTTCATCTTCAAATAATGGATCAACAATAATCTTATCTGCTGACATACCCATAGTTCCTTTCATTGTTACATATATTTTATTAGCTGTTGCTCCCATAATTTCTT
>JAQUVJ010000026.1 GCA_028693395.1 Candidatus Nanoarchaeia archaeon
AAAGAAATCAAGATAAAAAAGAAAATCAAAAAAATGAAGAAGACAAAAAGAATGAAGAAAATAAAAATAAAATTGATTTAGAAATCAAAAAAAATCAAGATAAAATAAATGAATTAGAATTAACAATTAAAAAACTAAAAGAAATCATAAAAATACAACAAAAAAATCATTATAAAAAAGAAAAAGAGATTCAAAATATAAAAGATGAATTTGAATCAAAAAACAATACTGAAACAAAAGAAAAAATTGAAACAGAAAAAAATCAAAAAATAGATTTTGAAATTAAAAAAAATCAAGATAAAATAGAAGAATTAGGATTAACAATTGCAAAACTAAAAGAAATTATAAAAATACAACAAAAGAATCAACACAAAAAAGAAAAAAATAAAGAAATAGAATTTGAAAATCTAAAAAATAAAATTGAATTAGATAAAAACAATAAAATAATACACTCAAAATTTGAAGAAGAAATGAATGAACTTAAAGATTTAAATGAAAAGAAAAATGAAATAATATCTAAATTAAAAATTAAATTAATTGATATAAATAAAGAATTAAATTTCTACAAAGAAATAGATCAAAAACAATCTAAACAAATAATTGAAAAAGATACTGAAAGAAAAAATATAATAAGCAACATAGAAAAATATAAATTTGAAATAAATGAAAAACAAAAAATTATAGAATCTTTAAATAAAAAAATTGAAGAATTAAATCTATTAATAAAGAATACAAAAGAAATAATTTCTAAAGTTGAAGATAAAAATAAAAACACAGAAATATCATTTAAAAATAATGAAGAGAAATTAAAATTAGAAACAGAAAAAACAATTAAGCTAAAAGAAGACGAAATTAAAGTTTTAGAAGAAAAAATAAGAAAATTAATTGAAATATTAAAGGAAAAAGATGAAAGCATTAAAAACATTGAACAAAAAATAAGAAGTAATAATCAATACAAAGAAAATTATAACAAACAAATAATTGAAATTAAATCAAAAACAAAAGAAATAATCGAAAAAAATATTGAAGAATTTGAAAAGAAAAATTCATTACAAAAAGACCTTATCTTAAAACTTTCTAGCAGTTTAAAAGAAAAAGATAATTTAGAAAAAACATTAAAAGAAAATGAAGAAAATCTAAAAAAAATAATAAACAATCAAAAAGAAAAAATAAATTATTTAAATGAAAAAATTGAAGTTAATAAAAAAAAAGAAAATGAATATAAATTAAAATTATTAGATATAATTAAAAACAAAAATTTAGAATTAACTTCAACCAAAGAAAATTTAAATTCTATTGAAAATGAAAATAAAAAAATAATAAATGAAAAAGAAATAATTTTAAATAAATTAAATGAAGTATCTAAACAAAATATTATTTATGAAAAATCAAAATCAATAGAAATTGAAAATTTTAAAAAAGAAATTCAAGAAGAAAAAGAAAAAACAAATAAAATTGTTGAAGAAAAAATTGAAAAAGAAAAAGAAATTGAATCATTAAAAATTAATATAAATGAAATTAAAAAAATTATAGAATTAAAAAACACAGAGATAGATAAAATTAAAGCTGATTTTAATGAAAAAGAAAAATCATTAAACGATCAAATAAATGAAAGAGATGAATTAATTAAAAAGATTAAATCAAATGCTAGAATTTCAATTGAAGAAATTCAGAAAAATAAATATGCAACAACAGATATTGCAAAAGAAAAATTAGAAAAAGCTCAAACAACAATTTCAAAGTTATTATTAGAAAAGAAATCTATTGAAATACAATTAGAACAAATATCAAATGAAATAAAAAAGAAAGAAGAATTAATTGAACAAAAATATGAAAATATAAAATCTGATTTACAAAAATCAAAAGAAGAAAATGATTTTGTTAAAATTGAATTAGAAAAATCAAAAAATAAAAATATAATTCTTATTACTAAATTAAAAAGAGATAAAAAAGATTACTTAACACAAATTGATAATTTAAATAAAGAATTAGAATTAATTAAATTTAAAATCCAAAATTCTGATAAGATAGGAGAAAAATATAGAGAAAATTTTGAGATAAGTGAAAAATTAAAAGAAACAAATAAAAATTACTTAAAGGAAATAGAAGAACTATCTAAAATTAATAATAAATTGATTTCTGAAAATAAAGATTTAAGATCAATAAAATCAAATATAGAAGATTTATCAAAGAAAAATGAAATCTTACAAGAACAAATAAATATATTCGAAAATAAAATAAAAGAAAAAAATAATCTTTTAAAATTAATAGATGAAAAAAATAAAGAAATTGCAGAAAACAATGCAAAAGAAAAAACAACTTTGATTCATAAAGAACAAATAATAAACAAACAAAATATTGACAATATCGAATTAATAAAAGAATTAAGAAAAGAACTTACAAAATCAAAAATTATAAATGATATATTATCAAAAAAAGATAAATTAAAAAATGAAGAAATTCAAATTTTAAAAGAAAAACATGAAGAAGAAATTAAAAATCTAAAAAATGAATATGAAACAAAATTAGAATTATATGCCATGAAAGAAACAAAAGAACAACTAAGAGAAGATATATTAAAAAAGACAATAAAATCAAAAACAGAAGAAATTAAAGAAGAATTTGATAAAAAATATTTAAAAGAATTAAAACAAGAAGATAATAAAAAAGTACAAATCACAAAGAAAAGATTAGAAAGAAATAAAGATTTACAAAAACATATTCAAGAATTTAATAAAATTATTGAAACAGAAGAATCATCAAAGGTTAATATTAATGATGTGAAAATGAGTATAGATGCACTAAAAGATTTTGGTGTAGAAAAAGATGAAATAAAAAAACAATTAATATTAATGAAATATCCTCAAAAAATGATAGATCAAGCTTTTTTAGAATTAAATATCTAATCTATTTTGATTCATTATCTAAAAATGGATTATATTCATTCATAAAAACTTCATATAATCCAACGAATTTCTCAACATTATTTTCCAATGTTAAAATTCTATCATTATAATTTTTTACGTTTTCTTTTAGATTACTTAATTGATTGACAGATGTTAAATTATTCTTTTCAACTTCTTTCATTTTTGTAGACAATTCATTCATCATATTAACTACATCTTTTAATTGTGATAAAATTAAATTAACAATTGGATTTGAAACTTTATCTTCAATAACATTATTTATATAAACAATTTTTTGACTTTCATCTTCACTTATTTGATTAGATTTCTCAATATTTTCTGATTGACTTGTTGTAGATTTATTTTCATTATTAATATTTTTAACAATATTTTTTCCTTCATCCTTTTTATTTTCTTTATCTTCTTTTATATCTCCCAACTCATCTTTATTTTCATTTTTTTGTTTTTCATCTGATGTTTGAGAACTTACTTCAGGTAATTTTATTTTGTTTAATTCATTATTTTGTTGCACAAGATTATTTTGTGAAATATTGTTTTGTGAAATATTTTTCTGTGAAACATTATTTTCAGGATGTTTATGTAATGGATATGTTAATAGATCTTTTGTTGCATTTAAAAAATGTCCAAATTCATCTTTAAATGTTTCTTCTTCTTTTTCTTTTTTTAATATATTTTTTAATTCTTCTGTTGCATGAATTTGTTCTTGAGTTAATTCCATGTTTTCTTGGACTTTTTCAATATCTTCTACATCTAATTCTTCAATAACTTCTTTTGCTTGATATTGAGAAATTTGGTCTTCTATCACTTTAAAATAAGCAATTAAAAATTCTTTATCTTTTTTATCGTAATTTCTTAGAATGTCATTTTTTATATTTGGAAAAATTGTTACAAATTGATCAAATTTTGCTTTCATCAATGTTTCCATTGAGTTTACTAAATTTACATCCACCTGATTATTATATCTTGCACAAAAGTCTCTAATTATGTTTAACATGTTTTCTATTATTACATAGTCACTTTTATTTTCAAATGGATTTTTAAACATTTTTTTACCTCTTTTTCTTTGATTTATTATTTTTTTTTATTTCTTTTTATTTTTATTTTTTATTTTTATTTTTTTGATTTTATTTTTTTGATTTTTGACTACCTTCATCCAAATTATTTTTCATTTTTTGTACTAAAACAATATCTTTCATATCTATTAAATATTTTATTTCTTCTAAAATGTTTTTTGCAACAGTCATATAATGATCTAATTCCATTCCTGTTAAATGTGTTATACTTCCTTCATTTATAGATTTAGCCATTTTATAAAAATTATTTATTTTTGTAGGCATATCTTTTGATAATAAATTAACATCACAAAATAATTCTTTTATTAAAATTGGAAGAGATTCTGGTGATTGTGGTATTATTCCAACTTTCATCAACAATGAATGTGATGCATCAATTACTGACCAATATAAATCGACAAAAGATCCTAACAAATGACTCTTTGCTCTTGTCATATCATTCATAGATTTAACATAATAATTTAAAACAGATTCTGGAGTTGGACGAATCCTTCCTTTCATTAATAATTTCTGAAATATTTCAAAACTTCCCTCATCGTAAATTATAAAACCGTTTCTTAAAGCTGTAACCATTATTGGATCTGCAACTCTTGTGTATTCATAGAATGAAGAAAATGAAATTGTTGTTATATGCAATCTTTTTGAAACTTTTTGTCTTGCTTTTGAAACAACAATGTTGTAAAATTCTAAAATTTCTTTTGAAACAATACAAGAAACATCATCGAAAATGACTAAAATGTCAATGTCTGATTTTTCTGAGTAAGAATGCATACTCATCTTTTTTTCCATGTTGTTTAAAATTTCTCCATTTATTCCTCTTATAATTTGCCTTGAAGAACTACCAAATAGAACTATAGATTTAATGAATTGTTTCAAATCTTTCATTATTTCTTTGGAAAAATCTATTGATATTTCGGATATTTCTTGTGAATATTTATCGTTATTTAATTTATCCGAAGATTCTATTTTTTCTTCCATGTGTATCTAAAATTATCTAGCTTTAAAAATAAATGTTATTTTTAAAAAGTGATGAATTTTAATTTAATTTCCTAATTTTTATTTTTAATATATTTAATTTATATTTTTAATATAATTAAATTTATATCTATATTGAATTAATATTTTTATTACACTCTTTACAATTATGTTGAAATAAATATATGATGAATTAATTAAAATAATAAAAATAACAAAAATAAAATTATAATAAAGAAATAATAATAATAATAATAATATAAAAATAATGAAATAAAGGTAATAAATATAATAAATATAATAAAAAACAAAAATATAACAAATATCTAAAAAACAAAAATTAATCCTTAAACATATTTTTTAATCTTTTATTAAAAATAATGCATTTTTATTAATGTTTTTAATTTTCTCTAAAATTTTTTTGATTATTTTAATCATTTCAATTATTTTTAATAAATATAATTTATTTGTTATTTATTTATTTTAAATTTATATTTATTATTTAACTTCATAAATCTCCTTTTCTTGAATAAAATTTATTATGTTTAAAATTGTTGTATCTAATATTCTATATAACGCTTCTTTAGTATTAAATGCACTATGTGGAGCAATAATTACATTATCTAATTTATACAACAAATTGTTTTCTAAATCAATTTTTAATTGATTATATTTTTTTGGATTAAAATCTATTTCTTTTTTATTTTCTAAAAAAACGTTTTTTTCTTGTTCTAATACATCTAAACATGCTCCCATTATTTTTTCATTTACTAAAGCTTTATACAAGGCATCTGTATCAATTATTCCTCCTCTTGAAACATTTACTATTAATGCATCTTTTTTCATTCTTGATATTTTCTCTTCGTTAATTAAATGATGTGTAGATTTTGTTAATGGTAAATGAAGTGAAACAATATCTGATTTTTGTAACAAAGTGTCCATATCAACATAAGAAAATTCAAATTGATTTGCATATGTTTCATCTGGATAATAATCGAAAGCTAATACATTCATAGAAAATCCTTTTGCAATTTTTATCATATTTTTTCCAATTTTTCCAGTTCCAATTACTCCTATTGTTTTTCCGTTTAAATCTAATCCCATTAAATCTTCTAATGTTGATTTTTCACATAATTTCTTTATTTTTCTATAAAATGCTAATATCATAGCAAATGCAAATTCAGAAACGGTTCTTGATCCATAACTTGGAACATTTGCAACTTTTATACCTTTTTTTTTACAATAATCAAAATCAATATGATCATATCCTGTTGATGCTGTTGCAATTAGTTTTAAATTTTTAAATTTACTTAACAATTCTGCATTTAAATTTGAATTAACAAATACAACAATAATTTCACTATCTTTGTATTCATCAACATTTTCTAATGATAAAATTGATTCACTACATCTTATATCCATTTTTAATTTTTCTCTAAGTTCATCTTTTAAATGAAATCTAATTCTTTCTTTTCTAAATTCGTTCATTTCAAACATGGATATTTTCATTTTATCACCATTTTTCTTTTATATTTCTATTTATTTTTTATATTAATTTTTTATTAATTATTAAAATTAATTATTACATCAACATTAAAATCAATTATACATTATATATTAATTATATATTAAATACACATTAAAAAAATAAACAATTCTCACTTTTTAAACAACTATTTAACTAATTTATCGTCTTTCCTATTAGATGATGTGTTTTTGCTTCAATTATTTCAATATCTTTTATTTGACCTTTATTAAAAAGATTGTTAACTACTATTTGTTTATAATTTTCATTTCTAAACTTTGAAGTATTATTTGTTCCTATTTCATCCATTAAGCAATTTTTATATATTTTACCAACATATTTTTCATTTTTTTCTTTTATTCTAGAATAATAATAATTACTTAATTCTAAACTTCTTTCTTTTATTACTTTAGAATCTAATTGTTTCATTTTTGCAGCTTGTGTATATGGTCTAACCCAAAATCTTGAAACATTTACCACATCAAAATCAATAATTTTCATCAAACTCATTGTTTCATGAAAATCTTCTTGTGTTTCAGTTGGGAAACCAACTATTATATCTGTTGCAATTAAAATTTCTGGGATTTCTTTTTTAAAATCATTTACCATTTTTATGAAATCTTCTACACTATGATTTCTTTTCATATCTAATAATACTTTATTTGATCCACTTTGTATTGGAATATGTAGAAATTTGTAAAAAATATCATCTTTTAAAATTTCTATCAAATCTTTATAAAAAGTTAAAAAATGACGAGGATTTGCCATACCTATTCTTATTTTTATAAAACCATCTTTTGTTAAACTCTTTATTTTTTCTTTATTTTCCAATATTAATTTTAATAGATCAACTAAATTATAACCTAAATCAAAACCATAACAACCATCATCTTGACTTGTTAACCAAATTTCTTTTACTCCTTTTTTTGTCAAATTAAAAATTTCTTGTAATATATCTTCTTTTTTATAAGAATGTAATTTACCTCTTGCAAACCTTGTTAAACAATATGTACAAGCATCAAGACACCCTTGTGATATAGGTATAATTCCTACAATTTTATTAGTTAAAACTCTTGGATTGTTTAATTTGAATTCATCATTTGTTGATAATATAGATTTTTGATTTAATGAATTTTGATTTACTAATTCTAGAATGTTAGTTATATTAAAAGTTCCAATTACTGGATATTTACTATTTAAAAAGTGAGACTTTCTTGCTTGTGTATAACATCCTGCAAGTATTATTTTTTTATTTAAATCTTCAGCTTCTTTAATTGATCTTAAGAATTTAGTATCTGCTGAATTTTTTACAGTACAGCTATTTAATATTGCAACATCACAATCTTTTAATTCATTGACTATTTGATGACCTTTTTCTTGTAAAATTCCAGCCATTATTTCTGATTCTGCAAAATTATAAGAACATCCAAATGTTTTTAAGAATATTTTCATATAATCACTTTCTGTTTTTATCTTTTATATTTTTGTTTTTATTTGTTATATATAATTGATTTTTCTTTGTTTTATATTATTTATGTTTTTTCTTATCTTTTTCTTAATTTTTTTTAGTTTTTTTGGTTTTTTCTTTATTTTTCCTTTTATTTTTTGTTTTTTTTTATTGTTATATTTTTTATTGTTATATTTTTTATAAGACTTTTATGTTATATTAATTATTGATATTAAAATAAGAAGAAGAACAATAAGAATAAGACAACAACAATAATAAGAATAAGAATAAAAATAAAAATTATCTTAATAAAAAAACAAATAAAAAACAAAACATAATCTTTAAAAAGAATGAATAATTTTTATCAATATGTCAAAAATAATTGAAGAATTTGAAAATTATATTTTCAATGAAGATGATTGTGAAATAGCATCAATTTTTCTTTCTTTAAAAGATAATGAATTAAATGAATTAATCATTTACGAATTAAATAAGGTTAAAGATGATAATACAATTATTGTTGATGGGTATAAAATAAATGAAACAACAAAAAGAGAAAAAGATTTAGAAATAAATAATTTTAAAGCTTCTTTTTTTAATAAAACCTCATTTAACGTTGATTTTGTAAATGATATTGTTTCATATATCAAAAATAAGATAAAGGCATCATCTGTTTTTGCAACAATTTACTTTGATGAATATTTTTTTGTTGATATAACATACATGAATTTAAATTTTATAAATAAAATAAGATTAGATTATGAATTAAAAGAAATTGAAAACAAACAAATAAACACAAAAGAAATCTTTAGATTTACATAAGTGTTTCATGAAATTTTTATTTATTATTTTTTAGATTTTTTATTTCATCTTTTATATATTCTTATTTTTGTTGTTTTAATTTATCTTTGTTATATATGTTTTTTAAATTGCTTTTTAAATTATTTTTAAATTACTTTTTATTATTAATAATTTTAAATAAAGATGTTTCTATAATCTTTATTTTTTCTTTGTGATACCACATTGTATTTTCTAATCTATATTTGTAATCTTTTATTTCTATAATAAAATCCTCACTTTTTTGTTTTATTTTTTGTTGAATGTAGTCTTTTGTTGATGTTTTATGAATTGTAAAAATTATATCATTATTATTAAAATATGATAAACATTTATTTAAGAAAAAAACATCTTCGCTTTTTTTCTTAGATCCAAATGGTGGATTTTGAACAAAGATTTTATTAAATGCTTCTTTTGTTTGTATTATATTCTCATTTTTATTGTTATTATTGTTATTATGTTCATTTTTATTTTTATTTTTTTCATTATCATTATTATTATCATTATTATTATCATTGTTATTATCATAATTGTTGCTTAAAAAATTTAAATCAATTAATTCTAAATCTTCATTAAACAAAATAATTTTCTTTAGTAATCTTTTAAAGATAAAAATTTTTATCGATTTTTCTTTTTTTGTATATTGATTAAAATTAGAATCTAATTTTTCTAAAACATCATATATTATTTTTGATAATGTTGTTTTTTTTATTTCTAATATTTTTAGATGTATTGTCAAATCATCTTTATTATTATTATTATTATTATTATCTATTTTATTTTTATTATTATTTGTTTTATCTACACACTCTATCTTTGTTTCTATTTTTTCATTAGTTTTAAATTTATCATTTATACCTTTTATCTCAAAATTAAATGAATCATATATATAATCGGTTAATATTATTAGATTTTTCATAAAAGATTCAATAGCATTTAAATCTGTTTCTACCATGAATATTTTTAAAATATCTCTATTTATTAAACTAAAAAGTGAGAGAAAACCTGTACCTGAACCAAAATCAATTTGTATAAATTTATTAAGATTATTATTAATTTTATTATTAACGTTATTATTAACATTATTATTGAAATTATTACTAATGTTATATTTAATATCATCTTCAATATTATTTTCCTTTTCATTTATTGAATTTAAAATATGTAAATTAATATTGGAATAAATATCATAAATAATTTCTTTATCTGTAACATATTGTTCTAATAATGGTTTTGATTTTTCAAATCCATAAAATTTTTCATATAAAACTTTTATATTTTCTATTGTGTTTAATATATTTATTTTATCATTATAATTTTGATATTCTTTTTTGTTTATTTGATTAAATTGTTCAAATTTGTTTTCATTATTTTTATTATTTTTATTTTCATTATTTAAAATGTTTATACTGTTTGAATTATTTGAATTATTTAAATTATTTAAATTATTTAAATTCATAAGAATGAGGAATTCTGTTTCATCTCTTTTTATGAAAACATTGTTTTTTACATCATATTTATAGAAATTAGTAAACGAAATCATTTTTTTTAATATTTTGTTAAATTTTAAATTTTTTTTAATATACATTTATTTCACATTTATAAATAAAATTACTTTATTTATATTATTTACTATTTATTTAATTTTTCTTATCTTTCTTTTTTATTTATTTTAGTTGTTATTATTTTATTATTTGTTTTATTTTTTTTTATTTCTTTGTTTTTTTGTTTTTTGTTTTTTTTATTATTTTCTTTATTATCTTTATTATGTTTATTATGTTTTTTATGTTTTTTATGTTTTTTATTAAAATATAATTATTTAAATATAAATTAATAGAAAAATAAATTAATAGAAAAATTAATTAATAGAAAAATTAATTAATAGAAAAATTAATTAATAGAAAAATTAATTAATAGAAAAATTAAAAATTTATATTAAAAAAATAAAATAGAAAAATTAAAAATTTATATTAAAAAAATAAAATAGGAAAATAGAAAAATAGAAAAAATTATTAAGAAAAAAGAAAGAAATATTAATAAATATGAAAAAAATATAAGAAAAACAACGAAAAACAAAAAGAAATAAAAAAAATAAAAAAATAAAAAAGAATGAAAATATAAAAAAAATATAAAGATCACAAGAAAATATACGAGAAATACATGAAAAATATGAAAGAATATGAAAAAATATTAAAGAATATGAAATGATATGAAAAAATATAATAATTTTATTAAATATCAATATTAAATCAGAACTCTAAAGAACTCTATAACTTCTGTTCCACTATTTGAAAACATTGATCCCATTGCAATCGGAATTACTAAAATTATTACTGCACCAATAGTAGTCATTATAACAAAATCATATAAAATTCCCCAAAAAGAACCACCATCTCCTTCCTTTAAAACCATAGCAGAAATCAATGAATGAACTATTACCATTAAAGATAAATAAAATTTAGAAATTTGCATATCCATTCCTGTTTCATCAACTGATAATATGGAATTTAACATACCTGTTGCTCCACTATCTTGAGCTTCATTCATTGCACTAGTAAATACATCTGAAAGCAATCCTACAATAGCTAAAGAAACTGATGCTGTAATTACAAAACCAACTAATGCACCATAAAGTGCACCTCTTAATCCTCCTACTAATTGTAATCTTAATGTTCTTAATGAATTTAATTTTTGAAAGTTTTTCGATATAATTTCTCCTATCTTATCTCCACTTCCTCCAAGAATAATTGATTCTGCAAATATCTGTGAAAAATTCTGAATTAAATTACTTCCTGTTTCTGCTTCAAAATGATACCAACATTTCATTTTTTCATTTCCTAATTTTAATCTTCTGTAAAAACTCTTAATATTTTCATTTAATATTTCAAAATCATGAATTAATAAAGAGAAAGTTGCTTCTGAAACATCACCTTTTTTAACTTCAGTTGCAGCACCTAAGGATCTTATAAATTGAGGATATATTTTATCTCTTTCGTTAATTGCTTTATCTTCATCTTGAGCCTTTTTACCAATCATTAATAATGGAAAAATAGAAATAACAAAAGACAAGATAAACTCAAATTTAAATATGTAATATAAAAATATAAATAATGTTATACTTATTGGAAAAATAATTCTTGCATATTTTTGTACACTTTTTCTTTCATTTGATTTCTTTTTTAAATTGTGACATAAATAATCTGAAGGAATAAAAAATTTAACAACTGCTAATAAAATCAAATCTACAAAAACCAAAAAAACAAATATCTTTTGCATTATTCCCTCTGATGGGGTTCCAAAAATTATTGGCATCATTAATGATATTGATAATAAAAATGATAAAGCCATTACCATTGATGTCATTATTTCTTGTAAACTTTTTATTTTTTCTAAATTTTCTTTATATCTTGTTGTATAATCACTCATGACAGCTTCTTGTTCATTTTCTAAGAAAGATGATAAATTCTCACCAAAATCAATTGAAATTGCTAATCTATCAATAAAATTTCCAAAGATTTTTGAAGGAACAAATTTAGATACTGTATGTAATGTTTTTGAATATCCAAAATTCCATTTTCTTGCTAAATAAACCATTTTATTAAATGTTTTAGCAATTTCATCAAATGTTTTTTGTTGTGCAATTTTTTTAAATAATGCAGTAATATCAACACCCATTGTTGAAATAGTTCCTGCATAAGTGATGAAATAATGAATTTTTTCATCAATATTTACTTTCTTTTTTTCAAATTTTAATAAAGGATAAGAAAATGTTAAACCTAATAATGCAATTAATATTAAAAAATGAAATAATGGATTTATTTTTAAAAATATCATTAAAACAAGAACTAACAAAAATATTGCGACTGAAGATGGCATTATAAATTTTTTAAAGAATTCATCAATTGATTTAAATCCTGCACCTTCAATATATGATTTGTAGTCCATTTTTATTCTCTAATATTTTTTTAGATTTTTTTTAAAATCAAAATTAATTTTTAAACAATTCTCTTGTATATTCTAATTTATTTTTTACATATTTCTTTAAATTTTGATTATCGTCATCTTTTACTACTTGAGATGCTCCTAAAAAACTCAAAGCCTCCCATTCACTAACATTCAATATAGAAGATGCTCTTCTTAAAGAAATTCCATGATCATAAATTTTTGTTACTTTTTTTAGATCAGCATCATCTAAGATTTCTTTGTAAAATTTATTAAGATTTTTATCTTCATTTTTTATCATTTTTGTTATTGTATTATATGTAGCAATAACTCTTTCTTCTTGTTCTTCTTCTATGTTGTGATAACATTTTTCAAACAATGGTAATATGTTACTTTGAACAAATCTGTAATTCATTTTTAATAACTTACTTGTTGCATATATTATTACTGTTGCACCAATTGATAAATTATCTTGATAAATACTTGCGTTGTGAATAACTTTATCGCTTGCGTCTCTTATGGTAATATAATCTTTTGTTTTTATAGCTTC
>JAQUVJ010000042.1 GCA_028693395.1 Candidatus Nanoarchaeia archaeon
GTAAGGAGCGCGTAGGCGGATTGTTAAGTCAGATGTGAAAACCGGGGGCTCAACCCGCGGCCTGCATCTGAAACTGGCAGTCTTGAGTCTGGTAGAGGAAAGTGGAATTCCTGGTGTAGCGGTGAAATGCGCAGATATCAGGAGGAACACCAGTGGCGAAGGCGGCTTTCTGGGCCACGACTGACGCTGAGGCGCGAAAGCTAGGGGAGCGAACAGGATTAGATACCCTGGTAGTCCTAGCCGTAAACGATGGGCACTAGGTGTGGGGGGTCATCGACTCCCTCCGTGCCGAAGCTAACGCATTAAGTGCCCCGCCTGGGGAGTACGGCCGCAAGGCTAAAACTCAAAGGAATTGACGGGGGCCCGCACAAGCAGCGGAGCATGTGGCTTAATTCGACGCAACGCGAAGAACCTTACCAGGACTTGACATATAGATGAAGCGGCGGAAACGTCGTGGCCGAGAGGAGTCTATACAGGTGGTGCATGGCTGTCGTCAGCTCGTGTCGTGAGATGTTGGGTTAAGTCCCGCAACGAGCGCAACCCCTGTTACATGTTGCCAGCATTAAGTTGGGGACTCATGTGAGACTGCCGGCGTCAAGCCGGAGGGAGGTGGGGATGACGTCAAGTCATCATGCCCTTTATGTCCTGGGCTGCACACGTGCTACAATGACCGGTACAACGGGCAGCGAACTCGCGAGAGTAAGCGAATCCCTTAAAGCCGGTCCCAGTTCGGATTGGAGGCTGCAATTCGCCTCCATGAAGTCGGAGTTGCTAGTAATCGCGGATCAGCACGCCGCGGTGAATACGTTCCCGGGCCTTGTACACACCGCCCGTCACACCATTCGAGTCGTCCGCACCCGAAGTCGCCAGCCTAACCTTGTGAAGGAGGCGCCGAAGGTGTAGAGGGTAAGAAGGGTGAAGTCGTAACAAGGTAGCCGTACCGGAAGGTGCGGCTGGATCACCTCCTTTCTAGGGAGACTACAATTAGTCAGGCACAGTAGAGATAACTCCTGTGACCTAGAAATTATTTTATTTAGGAACATTTGCTTGAATTTAGAATCGCAGTATTCGGTTTCGAGGGTTCTCCCTCGCCTTTTTGCATGTTTGCGAAAAGGAACGCACCTTGAAAGTTGCATAGCGTAAAGATATGAATTATAAATTCTTCAATTTTTTTGTTAGTAATTTGTAATTCGCATCACGATCGCGAATGATATGAAATACCTAAATATCAAATTATGTTAGTGGTAGATAAAGATATTAAGGGCACACGGTGGATGCCTTGGCATAAGAAGTCGATGAAGGACGTGACAAGCTGCGATAAGCTGCGGTGAGGTGCAAATAGCCTTTGATCCGCAGATTTCCGAATGGGGGAACCCACTTGAGGTTATGCTCAAGTATTCTGAATTTAATTCATAGGTTCAGTAAAGACAACCCGGGGAACTGAAACATCTCAGTACCTGGAGGAATAGAAATCAACCGAGATTCCGCAAGTAGCGGCGAGCGAACGCGGAAGAGCCTAAACCCATGTATGTGTAAACTTTAGGGTGTTGCTGCATGAGGTGTTGTAGGGTCATCAATTCTTTCAACCTATTTTGTTAGACGTAGTTACAAAGTTTTGTTGTAGTCAAATGATATGGAAAGATCAGCCAGAGCGGGTAAAAGCCCCGTAGACGAAACAGCAGGACCTACGATGATGATTCCTGAGTAATGCCGGACACGTGAAATCCGGTATGAAACTGGGGAGACCACTCTCCAAGGCTAAATACTCTCTTATGACCGATAGCGAACCAGTACCGTGAGGGAAAGGTGAAAAGCACCCCGAGAGGGGAGTGAAATAGTACCTGAAACCGTGTGCCTACAAGCAGTCGGAGCAGTACTTTGTACTGTGACGGCGTGCCTTTTGTAGAATGAGCCAACGAGTTACGGTATGCGGCAAGGTTAAGTTTTAAAACGAGCCGCAGTGAAAGCGAGCCTTTAAGATGGCGAACAGTCGTATGCCGTAGACGCGAAGCCGAGTGATCTATCCATGGACAGGCTGAAGCAGAGGTAAGACTTTGTGGAGGGCCGAACCCACTTCGGTTGAAAACGGAGGGGATGATCTGTGGATAGGAGTGAAAGGCTAATCAAACTCGGAGATATCTCGTTCTCCTCGAAATAGCTTTAGGGCTAGCCTCAATCGTTCAATACCGATGGTAGAGCACTGGATTTCCAAGGGAGCTTCACCGCTTACCGAAGAAAACCAAACTCCGAATGCCGGTATTTAAGAGATTGGGAGTCAGAATATGTGGGCTAAGCCGTGTATTCAAAAGGGAAACAGCCCAGACCGCCCGCTAAGGTCCCAAAGTTCATACTAAGTGGCAAAGGATGTGCGTTTGCCTAGACAACCAGGATGTTGGCTTAGAAGCAGCCATGCATTTAAAGAGTGCGTAACAGCTCACTGGTCAAGTGGACATGCGCCGACAATTCACGGGGCTAAGCATAGTACCGAAGCAGCGGACTGTTTTTACAGTGGTAGGGGAGCTTTCCATACTGGGTTGAAGTCGAAGGGTAACCTTCGGTGGACTGTATGGAAGTGAGAATGCTGGCATGAGTAACGAGAGAAGTGCGAGAAACACTTCCGCCGTAAGCCTAAGGGTTCCTGGGCAAGGCTAATCCTCCCAGGGTCAGTCGGGAGCTAAGGCGAGGCCGCAAGGCGTAGTCGATGCACAACAGGTAGACATTCCTGTACCACTGGTAGCGCGTTATTACCGATGGGGTGACGGAGAAGGGTAGCTGAGCCGGGCGTTGGTTGTCCCGGTTTAAGGTCGTAGGGTGTGGGATAGGCAAATCCGTCCCACGTGAA
>JAQUVJ010000043.1 GCA_028693395.1 Candidatus Nanoarchaeia archaeon
CTTCTTTAAAATCTTTAAAAATTAATACTTCATCTACTCTAAATTTCTTATTTTGAATTGAAACTACATCATTTTTAAAAATATCTCTAATTTTTGAATATCCAATTGTTGCTTCATATTCTTTTTCGAGGTTTAAAATTAAATCTAAATATCTTTTCTTAACAAAAAATTTCTTAGTTTTCATGTTTAATAAAAAAATAAGATAATATATAAATATAGAGATATATTAATGATAAAAATAAAGAAAAAGAAAATTTCATTTTCTATTTTTTATAATTTCTCGAACTACTTCCTCTTCATTAAACTTATTTAAAAGTTTTCTATGGATTAATTGATGTTCTTCTTTTGTGCAAACAAACAAATTATTTATAAATACATTTAATTTTTGATCTGTTTTTATATGATGAACTTCTAAATCTTTAAAATATTTTCCATTAAAATCTTTTTCTTTATATAATTTATTTCTGGCAATTTTTCTATGTAAAAATGAAATTTGATTTTCATAACTATCTTTTAATTTAAGGTATCCTTCTTCGCTTAAGTCATAAATTTTACCATTTATTTTAATTTCATTATATTTATTTAATATTGATTCCATTTTAAGTAAAATCTTCTCTTGGTATTCTTTATTAGTTATTTCAAAATTTATATTTAAATTTGTAAATTCAATTTGTTCTTCTTTAATAGAAATAAGTTTTTCTCTATTTTCAAGTATAAGGGTTTTTTCTAATATTTCATGTCTTTGTTTTCTAATTTCTCGTTCTTCTTCTGATCTTATCTTTTCTAAATTTTTTTTTTCTGTATTTAATTTTTCATTATCTTTCTTTAATTTTTCTTCAAGATTATTTAAATCATAAATTAAAGGTGAATATTGAATTCTTTCTTTAATAATCTTATATAATATTTTTAAATAATATAAGAAAAAAATTGTTAAAAAAATTGTTAAAATATATAAAAATAAAATAAAAATAAAATTAAAAAAAGAATGTTTATTTTCTAATATTAAATATGATATTTTATTGTTAATGTTATAAATTTCTAATTTGTATTTTCCTGACTTTAATAAGCTATTATATGTAACTTTTTCACATTTTACAAAAATATCATCTTCATAACAATAATCTTTTTGCGGTTTTATTTTTAAATAATTTTGAATATTTTCAAATGAATTAAAATTTAAATTTTCAGAAATAGAAAATAATTGATTTTGATTATCATAATTTAAATAAAATAAATAAATAAATAAAAAAGTAAACAAAAAAATCATAATACTAATAATATAAATAATACTTTTTTTGTTATTTATTAATTTCTGGTAAAAGTCCATTTTTCATCTTCTCTTTCTACTATAATTGTATATGAATTGTAAAAATCTGTATTTGAACTTCTATCAGCAAATATAGTTATTGTATAATTTTTATTTAATCTAGATATCTTATAATACCAATCTCTATAACCAATTATTTCACAACAACCAATTCTTAAATCATGTGTACGATATGGTTCAACTCCTACTATATTATTTTTAAAATCTTCAACACTTGGTGTTTTTGGGAAATAATGAGCTATACTTGTTATCTCTGTTTTAACATATTCTATCTCCTTTTCTTTAGTTATATTATCTATTTTATAATTAAGTTCATTAATATATTTTTCTTTTGAATTTATTAGATTAATTTTTTCATTTAATATATTATTTTTTTCATTTATTAAATTATTTAATCTATCGATTTCTTTTTGTTTTTCAATATTTACTGATATCATATCATTTTCTATATTTTCTATTTTGTTTTGTAGTAAATTTAATTCAGATGTAAAATTTTTAATTACTAAATCGTATTGATCACAAATAAAACTATATGAATTATTTTCTTTTTTTATATAACCATTTATTTTAATGAAATTTCCTAATTTAATATCATATTTATCATAACAATCTATTAATTTTAATTTAAAATTTTTAGAATCAACAATATAATAATATCCATTATTATAATTTTTAATTTTTCCAGAAATGTTTATTTCTCTATTGTAATTTTCTTCATTACTCAAAATTTCTGTATAATTAGATAAATTATTACAACCACTAAATAATATCATCATTAAAACTAAAATATAAATATAATTTTTCATTTTTTACCAAACTCTTTTGTTTTTTTTAAAACTAATGAATCTAAAAAATTTTTTCTTGCGTTTTTTAAATCATCTGGAACTTTTTCTAAATTAAGATTTTCTAAAAGATTTTTTTCATCTATCTTTAAAAAAATATAATCTTCAATAGTTTCTTCATTCCACTTAGAATTCATCTTATACAAATAATCAAACAATGCTCTTTTAATCCACGATGGTCTATCAATTCCTTCCATTTCAACTAAATCGTCTATATCTGCTAATAAATCATTTGGGATTCTTATTGAAATTGTTGTAGATTTTTCTTTTTTATCATCATTCATATTACAATTGTAATAAATTGTAATATTTAAATGTATTTATTTATAATTATCTTGTGTTTTTTAAATCATATAAAATACTTACAAAGAAATCAAATATTAAAAAAAATTACAAAGATAACAAAAATAAAATAAAAAATAGGAAAATAGAGAAATCGTTATTTTATTACCTTTATTAAATTAATCAATAATAATTTGACGGAGTTATTTCTATTAAAGAAATTTTTTCATTTGGATTTTTTCTGTTCCATTTATGAATATTATCTATAAAATCATGCTCTCCTCCAAAAACAACATATGAAATTCCATTCTCATTTTTAGTTATTCTTTTCAATA
>JAQUVJ010000044.1 GCA_028693395.1 Candidatus Nanoarchaeia archaeon
AGGCGTTGGATGGCTTTGTTGATGGCGCCGAGCGAATGCTGCAAGGCTTTCGCGATGTCCCGCTGAGTGGTTTGTGTATGGCCGAGTATGTATTGCAGGATGTCATAGTCAATTTTGTTCATGAATACTCTTTTCTCACTTTAGGTGAACATTTTTATGCTATGCCTATGGGAGAAGAATGTCAATGGGGGAGGGCGCCGGAGCTCTTGTGTTGGAGGAGTACGAACGCGCGGTGGCGCGCGGCGCGAAGATTTACTGTGAGATGACAGGCTATGGCAATAGCTGTGACGCTTACCATGTGACAGCGCCGCATCCGGAGGCCGAGGGCAGTATTCGGATGATTGAGCTTGCCATGGAAGAGGCGGGCGCGAAAATAGATGATTGTTTTTACATCAATCTGCACGGAACGTCGACGCCTTTAAATGACAAGGCGGAGAGTTTTGCGTTGAGATCGGTGTTGGGTGAACAGGCCTACAGGATCCCGATGAGTTCCACAAAGTCTATGGTGGGTCATATGCTGGGGGCCGCGGGCGCGGTGGAGGCGATCGCTTCTATTAAGGCGCTTGAAACGGAGATTTTACCCCCGACCATTGGTTTGAAGGTGCCTGATCCTGATTGCGATCTTGACTATATTTTGCACACGGCGAGGCCGCAGAGAGTGGACAAGGCCCTGTCGTTGTCATTGGGTTTCGGTGGGCATAACGCGGGTGTCTTGTTCCAACGTATCGGAGATTCATGATGGATAAAGAAGCGATTAAAAAAATACTTCCGCACCGGGAGCCTATGTTGTTGGTGGATGAGGCGTTTTGCGAGGAGGGGTTGGCGCAAGGCTCTTATACGGTGCGGGGCGATGAGTTTTTTTTACAAGGGCATTTTCCTGATAACCCGGTCGTGCCCGGCGTTATTCTCTGCGAGATGATGGGGCAGTCGGCTTGTCTTTTGATTGATTTTGAGGGGGATTTTATCCCGTATTTTACGGGTATGAATAAGGTGAAGTTTCGCCGTGTGGTGGTGCCGGGTGACACGATTGAGTTTAAAAGTCGTTTACTTCGCAGAAGGATGAATGTCTATGTCATTGAATGTGAAGGGCGTGTCGATGGCGATTTATGCGTGAGCGGCGAATTGTCCTTTTTTATCGCGGGTGATGGGGCCAATTAACGGTCATCACTCAGGCATTGAGATCAACTCCTATTTCCGGTTTTGTTGACCGCGGCTTTTATCGATCAAGAGATATTTCTTGATGTTCCGGATGAAGGTTCCCCCATCAAGCGGCGGCACACAGCGAAGAGGATTTATCAAAAGCCTTTTATTACCATGATCCGTTGCATTCAATATTAAGTCCCATCCCTTAAGAGCTCTAAGTATGCTTTGTATGAATAGATCCTGTTCCTTTGCTGCCCGGCGGATTGAACTAAGATGCCCGTTTTCTCTAACCTTTTGATGGCGTCAGATGTTGTATTAAAAGCAAGCCCTAAAGCCTTTGCCGTTTTTGAAATCTCAATAATAGGATTAGCTTCCAAATAATCCAAAAGACGCAAGGTGTTTTTTGTTGCTTTGCCCTTCTCGTGTATTAAGGCTGCATTTTTATTGCGAAGTGCCTCTAACCGATCAATGGTTGCAGTTGCATCCTCCGCTGATTCCAGAACGGCTCGCAAAAAGAATTTAACCCACTGTTCATAGTTACCCCTATTCCTAACCTCCGAAAGTCGATCGTAATATTCAAGCCTGTTCATTTTTAAGAAGTAGGAGATATACAACACAGGACTACTTAATAGTCCTTTTTCTATCAGGAATAAAATGATTAGCATTCTGCCTACACGCCCATTCCCATCAAGGAAGGGATGGATCGTTTCAAACTGATAGTGAATAAGTCCTGCACGGATGAGCGTATCTAAATCATCATCCGCATTCATATATTTTTCTAGGTCGGACATAGAGAGATTCATATCAGAAACATTGGGTGGAATATACTTTGCCGTTTTTAAAGTGCTGCCAACTCCCCCTATCCAGTTTTGGGAGTGCCTAAACTCACCGGGGCTTCTTTCCCGTCCTCGGGCTCCGTCCATTAATACGGCATGGATTTCTCGGATTAAGCGGTTACAAAGAGGTAATTCTTCCATTTTCTTAATCGCAAATTCCGTCGCCCTCATATAATTGATTACGTCGACAACATCTGGATTGGCGTTCTCTTCCAGCTTGGGGTCAAATACATCTTCCAAGGTGGCTTGAGTGCCTTCGATCTGAGACGACATCAGGGCTTCTTTACGAACATACGCGGATACGAAAAGACTGATATTTGGAATACTTGAAGAACGAACGTTCAATGCAGACAGCTGAGAATGTGCAGCCACAAGGAACTTGACTGACTCATCGTCCAAAATCAAGGCCGGGCTCGGCGGTAAAGGTGCAGGCAAAAAGGATTTATAAGCTGCATCGCCCGTAAAATTTGTGACTTCTTTTCCTGCCCTATTATTCATAAGACAATACTCCTAATCTGAATTGATACATGGATTATAGTCAAGTTAATTTCAATTTGTCAAGAAAATTTGAAATAAGCGTCGAGATATTTGCTGCTTATTTCAATTTACTTGCAGAAGTTTGACGAACTGCAAAACCGTCAGAGGGTGTATTTCTTAATGGTGATGAGGGTGCGCGTCCTACTCATACAAAAATTTTGTCCAATTTGAAAAACGATTATTTCTACTTTTGCACGAAACATTGCTTTTAAGCAATGTTACGTG
>JAQUVJ010000045.1 GCA_028693395.1 Candidatus Nanoarchaeia archaeon
CCCGGACCAATCCGCCTGGCTGTTTAAAACGGCTGTGCTCCCTTATAAGAAGAAAAATTTTATTCAGCTCACGGCAACCGATGTCACCCGTCGCTGGGAGCTGACGGATCGCCTGAGGAAGCAAGAAGATGAATTGACCCTCATCGGGCAAGCGCTGAGTGAGGCGGTGGAAGAGTCTTACCAGCTGATCCGCCATCGGGAGACTGAGCGGGCCAAGAGGCGTGCTCACGATGTGTTGGGGCAGCGCTTGTCGTTTATTTTGAGGACGATTAGAAGCGGTGCCACGGTCGATAAAGCGCTTTTGCATTCGTTGTCGGAAGGCCTATTAGAAGAATTGAAAAAGGAAAAGGACGCGCCTACACCCAAAGATGAGTTGAACAGCCTTTCTCAAGCGTTAGCGTCCATCGGTGTGGCATTTGACTTTGTGGGTGATTTGCCGGATGCGCAAGAGGGCGCTAAGCTTATGATGAACATCATCAGGGAGGCCGTGACCAATGCAGTGCGTCATGGCTTTGCGACGGTCATCACGGCGACTGTTGAAGAGGACGACAAAGGGCATCTCCTGGCGGTTACAAACGATGGACAGCTGCCGGCACGACCGATCACGGAGCGAGGAGGCTTGACCGGAATGAAAAAACGCCTTGAACCGTATGGCGGGACGCTCATGATTGAGTTGGATCCTTGTTTCACGCTGAAAGCCCGACTTCCGAAAGGCTCGCGGAATGTATAGTGTTTTGATTGTGGACGATCATCAGTCAATGTGTGATTCATTGACCTATGCGCTGCTTAATGCGGGCGATTTTGCCGTGGTGGGGACCCTAACGGACGCCAGCCGCGCAAGCGATTATTGTGAGAGGCTCGGCCCTGATTTGGTCATTATGGATGTCTGCACCGAAGGTGGCGCTTCGGGACTTGACGCGACGATCGCGCTCCGTGAGGCATTTCCGGATGTGAAGGTCATTGTCATGTCGGGTTTTGATGAGATTACTTACGCGCCAAGGGCCCAGGAGGCGGGCGCACACGCTTTTGTGTTCAAGAACAAAAGCCTCGATTACTTTGTGGAAGTCGCGCGCGGGGTCATGCAAGGGGAGCTGTTCTACCCCAAGCCTCGGACGATTCCGATGCCGGTGGGTGAAGCGCCCTTAACTGAGCGTGAGATGGAAGTGCTCCGCTTGATGTGCCGCCATATGACCAATAAGGAGATCGCGGAGGCGCTTTTCATCAGCGAGAATACGGTGAAATACCATAAATCCAATATGCTCGCGAAGACGGGTTTTTCACGTGCGGTGGATCTTGCTTTCTATATGATTTCAAACGGATGGATTAATCCCCTCTACTAAAACTACCCACTACGGGTAGGGTCGTCGGATTCCATGACTGCTAGGATAATGGTAATTCGAATGAATTATCGAATATTTTTGGGAAGGAGCAAAGTGATGAGAAAAACAAAATCAATCATGCTGGTACTGGCGACCGTGATGGCCCTCATGATCGTCCTGTCCATGACCGCCTGTGGTGGTGGCGGTGGCGGCGGCGGCGACGAGCTGAAAGGAACTTGGACAGGCCGAAGTGAAGACATGGAAGTCACCTGGATTTTTGACGGCAAGGGCGGCTGCAAGATGGAAAATGAATTTGGATTCAAAGATGAAGGTACCTATGAGCTTAGCGGAAATGCCATCACCATTGACTTGTCCAAATGGGATGAAGCGCTGGGTTACACCTACAAAATTGACGGATCCCATATGAGCTTGGTAGCGGATGAGTCCATCCGTCCGAGCTATGAGCTGGATAAAAAGTAAGAAACAGCAAAAAATAAGCAACTCAATCGCGTATGAAAGGAGGCTCAATAGGCCTCCTTTTTTTGTAAAACTACCCATGGGGGGTAGGGCAACGGGGCTTTGAATCTTTATACTTATGTTATGGGTAAGAAGAAGGTGCTGCTTATTATGCGGCGAAGGATGTTTTCGGACGCTCTGATTCGACACTCTAAAACGAGTGCGAATTTTGATATTTTCGCGATTCAAGATTATGAAGACGCGGCGGGCGTTGCCAAAGACCAAGGTTCGTCGGTAGTGGTGGTAGAGATTCCTGAATCAAGCGGAGGGGAGACCGCCGAGCGATGTCTTCAAATTTGCGAAACGATTCGTGTGGACCAGCCATCCAGTAAGCAGATTCTTCTTTGTTCTGAGTTGGATGAACCGGCCTGTCAGCTGGCGATTAAGGCAAAGCGTGAGAATAGGATTGACGATTTTCTCTACTTTGATGTCAGTATTGATTACCTTTTGTCCAAATTGGAGTCTTTAATTCAATAAGATTAGCAAGGAGAGAGGAATGCAAATGAGAAAAGTTCAAAAATTGATTGCGATCGCTTTGGTCGCTCTGCTCGCACTGTCGCTTGCCGTAAGCTGCGGTAAGAAAGAGAGTGATGGCCCTTCTGACGATCCGCTTCTAGGTAATTGGCTTGCGGCGACCGTGGAGATGTTTGGCGACGAATCGGCCGCGGAAGAAGTTTTTGACGGCGGTTTTGTCATCGAGCTGAAGGCGAGGGGGAAATGCGAACTGCACGTGGATGGCGATACCGACCAATATACCTGGGCCCAAAAGGGTGATACGGTGATCATTAGCGCCGGTAAAACAGAATTTATCACGGCCCGAGTTGATGGCCCCTTGATGCTGATTGAGGACTTTATGGACCTT
>JAQUVJ010000004.1:0-24257 GCA_028693395.1 Candidatus Nanoarchaeia archaeon
TTTTTTTAATAAAGGATTGGATTCAAGTCCAAGTTCACTCACTTTTTTGTTAGAAATTTTTATTCTATCTTTTTCAATAATTTTGTACCCTATACAATTAATTGTATGAGACAATTCAAAAGATTTTATCACAATATCTTTATTTTCAAAAATTATATTATTATTATTATTATTATTATTATTTTCAATTTCAAATAACTTAACTTCATAAGCTAAATTTTCAATTGAAAAAGTAGTTATTAAATTTGACATAAATCTATTTAATCCCTTTGGACCATAAATATTAAGAATCTCTTTTCTATCATTTGCATTCATTGTTTGTAACATTCCTGGTAATCCCAAAATATGATCTCCATGAAAATGACTTAAGAAAATTGATTCTATTTTATTAGCACTGAATTTTATTTTTCTAAGTTGTCTTTGAGTTCCTTCTCCACAATCAAACAAAAATACATTTGGAGAATATTCAAAAAGAATTGAACTATGATTCCTTAATACTGTTGGAACCATAGCAGATGTTCCTAAAAAAGTTATTTTAATTTTTTTCATTTTTAATAAATAAAAAGGAAAATATTTATTCAATATCATCCATTTTTATAATTTCTAATCCTTTAACTTCATTTACTCTTGAATCCATGCAAATAATTTTTTTAACATTGTATTTTAATGATAAATCAATTACATCTTGTTCTAAAATACCATCAACAACTAACATAAAAACTCCATTAGACATTGCTGATAAAGTGTGAGATAATTCTTTTAAAGGAACTTTGCTTAAAATTGTTGAAGTTTTATCTAACAAATAGACTCCATTTGTTCCAATAATTTCTTCTAATAAATATTTTATTCTTTTCAAGCTTTCTTTATCAATAACAATTTCTTCTACTTCTTCCTTTTTAGGTTTTTTATCTATAATTTTTTTATTGTCATTAATATCTTTTTTTACAACTTTATCTTCTACTTTTTTGTTTCTCAAATCATTTTTTGGTTCATTTCTCAAATCAACTTTTTGAATGTTTTCTTTTTTATCAAAATCTTTTTTCTCTTCTTTTCTATTATTTGGGTTTTGTTTTGAGAAATTCTTTTGGGTATTATTTTGTAAATTACCATTTTGAATATTTTGATTTCTCTCTACATCACTTTCATTTTTCTTTTCATGATTTTGATTTTTAAAATTTGAATTATTTTTGTTTGAAAAGTTTTTGTTTTCATTTATTGAATGATTTGCGTGATACAATTCTTTTCTTTTTTCTTCAAATTTTTGTTTTATTTCTTCTAATTCTTGATCATCAAAAATTTCCATTCTTATTTGTTCTGAATTTATTTTACTTCTTAAAGCTTTATGGATTTCTTTTTTAGTTATTTCTTCAACTTCTTTTCCATCAGGAGCTTTTGCAATAAAATCTACTTCGGCAACACTTAATAATCCTTTTAATATTAAATCTCCGCCTCTGTCTCCATCTACAAATACTGTTACAGTTTTTTGTTCACATAATTTTATTATAGTTTTTGGAATATTTGTTCCATTTAAACAAACTGCATTTTTAAATCCATGTTTTAATAAATTTAATACATCTGCTCTTCCTTCTACAACAATAATTTCATCTGAATCATCAACTGTTGGACCAGCTGCTAATTTTTCTGGACCATAATCTGTGATTTCCATCATTCTTACAGAATAAGAAACTTCATCTGTCATCTCTAAAGTATCAGGTAATTGAGTTTCTATTAAATCTCTAAGAAGTGCTTTTGCTCTATCAATAACATATTTTCTTTTTGATATTCTAACATCTTCAATATCTTTAACTTCAACACTAGAATTACAAGGACCAATTCTTTCAATTACTTCTAAAGCTGCTGCAATAATTGCAGTTTCTGCTTTGTCTAAACTTGAAGGAATTAAAATTTCTCCTTGAGTTTTTCCTGCTTTTGATACTGTATTAACTTCAATTCTTCCTATTCTTCCAGATCTTTGCAATTCTCTTAATTCTAAATCAGAACCTAAAAGTCCTTCTGTTTGTCCAAAAATTGCACCGATTACATCTGGTTTTTCTACTACTCCTTCTATTTGAATATATGCATGAACGATATATTTTGCGGAAACTTGACTTATTTTTCCCATTATTTTTCACCTTTTATATTTGTTTACACTTTAATTAAATTTTAAAATTTTATTAATAATATTGATAATATTTATAAAAATTATAATATTAAAATCAAATTATTATTTAATTTTAAATCAAATTATATTTAGCGTGCTATTTCGTATCGACTTAATACTTCCTACATCTACTCAAATAACACGAGAAAAATCTCGTCAGTAATTTACTAAAAAAATATAATGAAATTAATTAATGATATATGAATATTATATAGGTTAAGACCCACATATAACACTTTTATTCCTAGCTAGCTTAACGCATAAGCTCTTAAAAGCTAACTTTAGGTGGGTCAAGTATTAGCTAAACTAATAGCAATAACTCTAAGTAGAGAAAATCTAAACAACTATATAAATATATTTAATAAATTTTTAAAGTAATAAAAAGGTTTCAAACTATGTTATAAACATTTTATAGAATATCCAATAATTAATTTTACAAAATGGAATAATAAAAAAAAATTAGAAAGATTTAAAAAGAAAATAATAAATTAGATAATATGGATAATTTAGATTATACAAACACAAATAAATTAAATAATCTTAGAGTAAATTATGAAATATTTATTTCAGGGAGAAAATATATATTTCATTTTAAAAATGATGAAGATAATGTTAGAGAAAACATCAAAACAATAATCTTCAAAATAACTAAAATCATTATCAATTTTTTAAAAAAAGAAAATAATTTAAAAATTAGTCAAATAATTGAAAATTTTCATATAGATTTTGTAAAAATGCAAGAGCCAGCATGTTACAAATACAATGGAGACTTTGAAAATGTTTTTTTAGATTTTTGCTATGAAAAAATAAAAAATTACGACGAAAAAAAACTAATTGCTTTAGTTGAACATGAATTATATCATATTATTTCTTATTATTATAAATATGATAGAGAAATAACTCAAGAATTAGTTTTACAACAAAAAAAATTAAAAATTGATTCAAACATTAGACAAAATAAAGATAAAGATGTAAAGTCTGAATCTTTAAAGACTTTCATTAATTTATTAGATAATTATGAAATGAATTTTGTTTCTAATGAAATATATTTTACAAATTATCTTTTTTATAAAAATTTTCAAAATGTGATAAGTGACGCTTATTTAACAATTCTTGCACAATCTGAAAAAAATAAAAATTATTTAGAGTATGTAATTAAAAATGATAAAAAACAAATTAATCTTTTGAAAAAGAAAGTAGAAAAATATAAAACAACAACTATCAAATTATTAAGAAAATATAATAATGAAAAATGTACTTTATTTATAAAAAAATCAAATCTTTTAATTTTATTTATTATGGCCTGTAATCATTGTCCAAGAGAATCAATTTCATTAATTCACTCTAATGAAAAATCAAATTTTAACGAAACAAAAGAAGTTAGAAAAATGATTAATGATTATTTTAATTATTTAAAAAGTATTGACAGACAATTATATCATCTTTTTTATAATTTTTATTTCTACTTTTTAAATTCAATAAACATAATTGATGAACATAACAATCAATTTATCAAAGAATACCACAATAATGAAAAAATAAGAAAAATAATAGAAAAAAAGATTGATTTCAACAAAAAACAAATAATTGAAATTTCAAAAAAATCACTTGTTAATTATCACAATATTATAGAAAATCTTATAAAAGAAATTAATTCTTATTTTAATTAAAAATTACTTTTTACAAATAAAGATGCTTTTGATCTTTTTACTTGATTTAATTTTTGTTTTTGATTAACAATTGCAACTAAAGAATTAATTGTTTTTCTAGTATCAACATTTGAATTATCAACAAGTAAAGCAATATTTTCAAAATTTTTGTAAGCAAGTTCTCTTACTTTTTTTTCATCTCTATATCCTATGCTGCTTGCATTAAAATATTCTAGATATTCTTTTTTTAAATACTGAAATGCTTGAACATCGTTTTTTTCTACAATTTCTTCTAATGTTTCTACAAATAATAATAAATTACTTCCTTCTATTTCCTTTTTATTACTTATTAAATTTATTATATAATCAAAACCAGGAATATCACTTCCATAACTACCTTTTTTATAATCACTCATGAGTTATAATTATTTAAATTAATATATAAATTTTATTAAGGATATGGGATAATTTTTATAAAATAATAAAATTAAAATAAAAGAAAATGAAAATAAAAATAAAAATAAAAAAATGAAAAAATAAGAAATTAAAAAATAAAATAATAAAAAATGAAAAAATAAAATAATAAAAAATGAAAAAATAAGAAATAATCTAAAAAAAATAGACAAAAGAATACAAATAAACAAATTATCTTAATAATCCGTTTTTTACTGAAGTTATTGGATCTTTACCTAATACTTTTAAATCTAAATTTTGACATTTTATAACTCCGTTTTCTATTTTTAAATTTAAATTAAAAAACTTTTCTGCATCGATAATTTCTGAATTTTTACATTCCACTATTTTTCCATTTTTTTCAAAACTTAAATAAGTTCCTTTTGGGGCATCAAATTCTAAAACACTCACTTTTTCACTATCATCTTCAGCTGCAATCGTCATTCCTTGACTTTCCATTCCTCTTATCTTTGCATATTTTAAATTAGTGATGTATAATAATTTTTTCCCTAATAATTCATCTTTTGTAAAATATGACTTCAATCCTGCTAATATTTGTCTTTTTTCATCTCCAAAATCAATATTAAATACATATAATTTATCAGCATTTGGATGATCTTCAACACTAATTACTTCTCCGACTCTTATTTGACAATTTTCTATACTAAATTCTTCTTTTGTTTGCATTTTATTCACTGAATTATTTTTATCTTCTTGTAATTTGCCATGGATATTTTCTGGACTAAACTTTTCTTTAAAAAATTTTAATTTATCATCTTCAATTTTATTAAAAATAATTGTTGGGTTTTTTATTTTTTGATTCTTAATTGAATTAAAATTTAATTCGTTGAAATTTGAAATTTTGATGTCTAATATATCACATATCTTTTTTGATGATTCTGGAACTATTGGATTAATCATTGTTGATATGTAATTTATTGTGTTTACCATAAAACTTAAAATTTCTTGTGTTTTTTGTCTATCTTCTTTAATTAAAACCCATGGTTCAACTTCTTGAAAAAATTGATTCAATATTTTAGAAAAGTGTAATATATGTTTAATTGCATCTCTATAATTTGTTTTATCATAGGATTCTATTACAATATCAAATTCTTTTTGTAATTCTTTTTTTATTGAAATTATTTTTTCATCATCTTTGTAATCAATTACTTGACCTTCATAATTTTTATTTAAAAAAGTAAGTACTCTATTGATATAATTTCCAATATTTGCAACCAACTCATTATTTACTTTTTCTTGAAATTCATCCCATGAGAAATTCGTATCTGCACTTTCTGGTCTTGCAGAAATTAAATAATATCTCCATAAATCTTGAGATAAATCTAAATTCATTATGTCATCTCCAAAAACTCCTAGATTTCTTGATTTTGAAAATTTACCTCCTTCATAATTTAGATATTCTGTTGCACAAAGTCTATGAATTTTTACGAATTGTTCATTTTCTTTTAATCCTTTATTATAAGCCATTAACGTTGCTGGAAATATTATTGAATGAAATGATACGTTATCTTTTCCCATAAATTGATATAATTTTGTTTCTGGATTTTTCCACCAATTTTCCCAATTTTTTACATGTTTTTTTGTAATAGATATATATCCTATTGGTGCATCAAACCAAACATAAAAAACTTTTTCTCCGTTTATATATTCGTTTGGAACTTTTATTCCCCATTTTAAATCTCTTGTAATGGCTCTTGGTTTCAATTCATTTCCTTTTAACCAATTTTCTGTTATTTTTATTGAATTGTAAGTCCATCCATTTTCTTTATTTTTGTCAAAAAAATCTTGAATATCTTTTTGCATTTTATCTAATGTAATGTATAGGTGTTCTGTTTCTTTCATAATTGGTGTTGTTTGACATGTTTTACATTTAGGTTCTTTTAGTTCTTCTGGATTCAATAATTTCCCACAATTATCACATTGATCTCCTCTTGCATCTTGATATCCACAATGAGGACATGTTCCATAAACAAATCTATCTGCTAAAAATTTTTGACATGTCGGGCAATATACTTTTTCTTCGGTTTTTTTTATAATAAATCCATTATCATAGATTCTTTTAAATATTTCAGTAGTTATTTCATGATGTTCTTTATCAGAAGTTCTTCCGAATGCATCAAAACTTATTTGCATCCATTTATAGATTTGATCATGTATTTTATGATATTTATCACAAATTTGTTTTGGTGTTAGATTTTCTTCTATTGCTTTTGCTTCTGTTGCTGTTCCGTGTTCGTCTGTTCCACAAACATATAATACATCATGTCCCATAAGTCTTGAAAATCTTGCAAATACATCTGCTGATAAAACACATCCAATAAGGTTTCCTAAATGAGGAACGTTATTAACATAAGGTAAGGCACTTGTTATTAATCTTTTTTCCATTGTAATCTGATTTATTAAATAAGATTTTTATATATAAAACTTTATGATTTTAGAAAAAAATGTTATTATAATTTTATTATATTATATAATAATTAATTAATTTTATATATTAATAATCCATTAGTAATTAAGTAAAGAAAAATATCGTAATGATAAAAATGAAAAATGAAAAATCAAAAATAAAAGATGAATATAATCCAAATACTGCATTTAAAATATTAGAAAACAATGGAGGATTTCAAACATTTGGTTGGATTGAAAGAGATACTAAAAGTAAATTTGAATTTTGTGAATATTTAGAGAAATTACCTCATGATTTACGAATACGTATTTTAAAACATACTTCTCAAATAAATGATTCTGTTAAAGTTTTTATTGACACATGGGATTTATATCAATTTTTCAAAGAATATCCTAATTTCATTGTTACTAAAAATGTTTCAAAAAATTCCAAAGCAATTTATATGGATTGTATCACAAATAAAGATCCTACAATAATAAGTCATGATTTTTGTGAAACATTTAAACACATAGAAAATCTATCTTGGTCAGTGGAAAAAGGAAATATAGAAGATACCATTTATATTGAGTTTTTTTAATAATAATAATTAATGAAAATTTTAAATAATAATTTTTATTATTTAATATGAATATTTTGAAAAATTATAAAAAAACTGTGAGTTTTTTAACAATATTTTTTAAAATATATAATAAATATTATAATGTTAATAAAAAAAAATCAATTTATTAAATTCGAAATATGTTCTTGAGATAATAGTTTCATCTGTGAAATAGCAATTTTATTTAATTTATATAATCTTTCTGATTGTTTAAATCCTTCTTTAATAAAGTGAGCATTTAAATTTTCTAAATTAGACAAACACACCAATTGAGAAACATTTGCATAATCTCTTATGTTTGCTTTTAAATCTTTATTATCATCTCTCCAATCTTTAGCAGTTTTTCCAAATAAAGCCATATTTAAAACATCAGCTTCATTTGCATATATCTTATCTATTTCATTTTTATTAAGTTCTTTTGGAATTAAATTTTCTTTTATTGCATCTATATGAATTCTATAATTTATTTTTGAAAGTTCTCTTTTAAGATCCCAACCGAATCTTTTTTGTTCAACTTCTTTTAATCTTTGAAATTCTTTTATTAAATACAATTTGAATTCAACAGAAATCCAAGATGAAAACTCAAAAGCTATATCTTTATGTGCAAATGTTCCTCCAAATCTTCCTGATTTAGAAATAATTCCTATAGCACATGTTTTTTCTATCCATTTTTTTGCAGTAAGAATAAAGCTATTTAATCCTGATTCTTTTTTAATACCATCGAATTCGATGGGTTTAAAATTCAAATTATTAATTATTTCCCACAAACCTAAAAATTCAATAGTATTCCTATTTCTTAACCAATTTGAAATAATGTAATCCGTTCTTTTTTGATCTTTATATCTAGCTATATCAGTTAATGAAACATATTCTTCTCCAAATTTTTTCTCTATTCTTATTTCAATTCCTTTAACATTAATTTTCGACATTTTAATACCTAAAAATTATTTTTAAATATTTAGAAAATAATGTATTTTTATATTTAGTAATAACTAATCTTTGTTTCAATTAATTTTAAAAAATTTATAACTTTTTAACAATAGATAAAATATATAGAGAATATAGCAAATCTTGATGATAATAATATTAATGATGACAACGATTTATAAAAAAATAAGAAAAAAATTTTGAATAGTAATTAGATAAATAAATAATTAAACAAAAAAAATAAAAAAATAAGAAATAAGAAATAAGAAATAAGAAATAAGAAAAACAAAAAATAAAAAAAATAAAAATCTACTGATTTTCAGATAAATTTTTTCTTTCTCTTATTGACTTTATTGTTTGTGCTTGAAGTTCATATGGTAATAAATCATATAACTGATCTATAACAAAAAAGATTCCTCTTCCTCCTGTTGAACTTCTTAATTCATTTGTTAAACCAAACATCTCAGCAACTGGTAGTTTTCCTTTAACAATTGAATGTGCTCCTTCTTGTTCCATATCTAACAATTGACCTCTCTTGTTTGAAATTAATGATGAAATATTTCCAACAAATTCTTGAGGTGAATCAAATTGTAAGATTTGTAAAGGTTCAAACAATAATGGTTTTGATTCTTCCATTGCTCCTCTAATACCTTCTCTTACTGCAGGATAAATTTGAGCTGGTCCTCTGTGAATTGTATCTTCATGTAATTTACAATCCATTAACTTAATCATCATGTCTACACATGGTTCTCTTGCAAGTGGACCGTTTCTCATAACATCTTCAAATGAATCCATAACCATTTCAATTATTTCTCCAATATGAACAATACCTCTTGTAGCATCAACAAAAACGTTTCCGTTATAAACATCTCTTACACTTTTTGCAAATTTAGCATCATATCCTAAATCTCTCAAAGCAGTTGCAACTTCTTCGCTCTTTTTAACTCTTCCATTTGGTATTTTTCCTTCCTTAATTGCTTCTTTTATATTTTGTGGAACTGGTTCGATAACAAAATATAATTTGTTATGTTTGTTTGGAGATTTTCCTTCAAAAGGATTTCCTTCATTTGTTCCATTAATTGATTCTCTATAAACAACAATTGGTGGTGAACTTACAACTTGAACATTCTTTTCTTTTACAATTCTGTTTTCAATAACTTCTAAGTGTAATTCTCCCATACCACTAATTAAGTTTTCTCCTGTTTCTTGGTTACTTTCAATAACTAAAGTTGGATCTTCTTTATGAACTTGTCTTAAAACTTCTAATAATTTTGACAAATCTGCTGGATTTTTTGCTTTAATTGATTTAGTAACAACTGGATCAAATATATGTTTAATTTCTTCAAATGGAGTTGATGGTTGTATAGTAACAGTTTCACCAGGCATTCCTCCTTTTAATCCAGAAATTCCTATAATATTTCCTGCTACAGCATGATCAACTAATTCTCTTTTTGCTCCATTATAAACAAATACTTGTTGAATTCTACTCTTTTCATTTGCTCTATTTAAGAAAACATCCATTCCTTTTTTAATAGTTCCTGAAAATAATCTACCTGCACAGATTTCTCCTGCTTGTGGATCAACAACAATTTTAATTATAACAAAGAATAATGGACCTTTTGTATTTGTAGTTATTAATGATTTTCCATCTTCACTATCTATATCTCCATGCCATAATTTTCCTATTCTGTATTTTTGAGCACTTTTTGGACTTGGTAAATGTTTAACAACAGAACCTAACAATATTTCATGTAATGGAGCTTTCTTTTTCATTTCATCCATTGTATTATTTTCATAAGCATCTATAATATCACTTAATTTAACTCCTTTTTCTTGCATATAAGGAATTGATAAAGCCCAATTATTATAACCTGAACCAAAACATACAGAACCATCTTGAACATTTACTGTCCATGATGTTTTAAATTCTTCTGGTGCATGTTCTCTAATAAATCTATTAACACTAGCAATAATCTTAGTAAATTTATCAAGCATTGCTTCTGGAGTTAATTTTAATTCTTTAATTAATCTATCAACTTTATTAATAAATAAGATTGGTTTAACTTTTTCTCTTAATGCTTGTCTTAAAACAGTTTCAGTTTGAGGCATCATTCCTTCAACACTATCAACTAAAACAACAGCACCATCAACAGCTCTCATTGCTCTTGTAACATCTCCTCCAAAATCAACATGTCCTGGAGTATCCATTAAATTAATTAGATAATCTGTATTTTTAATAGTATGAACCATAGATACAGCTGCACTATCAATTGTAATTCCTCTTTCTTTTTCATCATCATGAAAATCTAAAACACAAGCTTTACCAGCTAAATCATCAGACATCATACCTGCACCCGCAAGTAAATTATCTGAAAGTGTTGTTTTCCCATGATCAATATGCGCACATATTGCAATATTTCTTATTTGTTCTGGATAATTTGCAGTTTCCAAAACTCTATCAACCATTTTTGCCATTTTTTTACACCTATAATTTTTTATTTTTATTATTTTTATTATTTTTATAATTTTTTTATTATCACTTTCAATTTAAATCTATTCTAATATAAAAACATCATGAACTGTTTTATATTCAAAAATTTCTTCTGGAGTAAACCACAAGTTAATTTCATATTCTGCATCTTTTAAATTTGCAGATGCATGAATTATATTTCTAACAGCAACTTTATTAGAATCTGCTCTTGCATATGTATAATGTGAATAATCTCCTCTAATTGTACCTGGTGGAGCATTTCTTGGTTCTGTTGGACCAACAATTTTTCTTACTCCTTCAATAGAATCAACTCCCTCTAAAATCATTGCGATAACAGGACCTGAAGTCATTGTTTTTAAATTTCCATCTAGAATCTCTCTACCATGTCTTTGTTCAACATCATAATAATGTTTTTCAAAAAAATCAGCAGATTTAACAACCATTTTCATTGCTACAATTTTAAATCCGACTCTTTCAAATCTGGTTATAATTTCACCAACATACATTCTTTTTACACAATCCGGTTTTAATAATACTAATGTTCTTTCAACATTTGAATTCATAACTATCACTCAAAACTTACTTAAAAAAAAATAAAAAAATTATTTTTTATTTAAAGAATTAAATCTTCTAAATTCTTCAGTCCATTTTACTTTCTTATTATCTCTTTCAAGAACAACAGAATTTTTCAAACATTTTGAAGAACAAAAATATAATTTCTTTTTATTTGTCACATGTAGATGTCCACTAGCAGTAAACTCTTTTCCACAAAAATCACATTTATAAGCCATAATTTCACCTTCTTCTTTGTGATAAACTTCTTGCTTCGATTTCGGTTTCTCTTAATAATAGAGTATCTCCAACTCTCACTGGACCTTTTACATTTCTTCTCATAACTCTATTCTTATCTCTACCATCAAGAATTTTACATCTAACTAAAGTGACATCTCCTCTAGTACCTGTTCTTCCCATAATCTCTTCGACTGTAGCTGGAACTGGTCCTTTAGATTCACTTGTTAAACTTTCTTTTTTATTATCTTCAGCGATGATTACCACCTTAATTTTCTTTTTCCATTAATGAAACAATTTCAGTAACGTCGCTCTTTCCTGAATTTATTACAGCAATTGCTGTTGTAGAAACTTTTAATCCTGCACTAGCACCTAAATCAACTCTTGTTGGTACTGTTAAGCATGGAATTTTCTTTTCTTTACATAAAATTGGAATATGCATTAAAATTTCTTTTGGACTAACATCTTCAGCATATACTACTAATTTTGCATGTCCTCTTTCAATTGCTTTTGTTACTTCATTAGCTCCTTTAGCTATCTTTCCTGACTTTCTTGCTGTTTCTATTAAACTAAATACTTTTTGTATTAATTCATCTGACATAACTCTCACCATTTTTCATTGAGTGTATCAGAATCACACTCGATATTTAAGAAAAATAATTACTTTAAAAATGTTACTAAAAATCATGTCATTTTCTTAGAAAAATAAAGGAAGATTACCTTAAATCAATAAAAATTAAATTAACATATATGAAAATATAATTCTATTATAAAAACAAATTATTACTAATAAAATTAAAACAATAAAAGAGAAAAATAAAAGAAATAATAAAGGAAAATAATAAAATAAGTAAAGAAAATAAGTAAAAAAAATAAATTATTTCATTTTTTTATTTATCTCAAATAAAATTAATGATAATTCAGCAAACAATCTTAACACAATATTTGCTAATATTAATGCCAAAATAGAACTAAAAAAATTTGTTTGTCCTATTGAATAAAAAAATGCAATTATAAGAATTATTACTCCTAAGAAATATCCTATTTTCACAATCTTTGGTGTATACATTTCTTTAAATTCAAAAAAATCATAAGCATCTTTTTTAAATTTTTTAAAATTGAATTTTTTAAAATTAAATTTCTCTTTATTTTTTTCCATATTAACCACTTATCTATCTTTTCATACAAATTACATAATATATAAATTTTATTATATTTTTTTATATTTAAAATCTTTTATATTTCTTTTATTTATTTATTTTATTAAATTTAATATTTATTAATAATAATGTAATAAAACTATACAAAAAAATAAAGAATAAATAATTAAGAAAAAAAATGAAATAACATAGAAAAAAAATTAAATAATTAAGAAAAAAAAATAAAATAAAAATAAAAAGATAATAATACCAATTAATAATTAAATTTAAATAAACAATAGATTTCTTTATTTTACTATGATAAAAGAATTTATGTTTCAAAACCCAACAATTTCTTTAATTATTTTATCTTTGGTTATAACATTTGTTACAAAAATTATTACTAAATTTACAACAGACCAAAGTAAATTAAAATCAATTAGAGAAGAAACAAAGGAATTGCAAAAAAAAATGAAAGAAGCTTTAAAGAAAAAAGATACAAAAGCATATGATAAATTACAAACAAGATCTTTACAATTAAGTCAACAACAAATGCAAATGTCTATGAAATCTTTAATGTATACTTTTTTGCCAATTATCTTACTTTTTGGACTTTTAAGATCAAACATCGCAAATGAATCTTTAAATATTGGAGATAATTTAGATATTGAAATTAAATTAAAAGAAATTAAAGAAGTTGAAATAATTTCAAAAAATAATTTTTCAACAAAAGATACATTACCTGTTGAAAATAATTCAAATATGATAATCCCTAAAACTAAAATCTTTACAATAAATTTGGAAAATATTCAGTTTGATGAAAATATTACTATAAAGACAAAAAATTCTAGTGAAAATATTGAAATAAAGACAAGTAAATTTGAAACAACAGATATGCTAACAATTTACAAATTTAAAGAATCAGACTTTTCAAGTGCAAAAGTATTATTAAATGAAAAAATATATTTTAATTTTTTATTTTTAAAATTAAATTGGTTTTGGACTTATTTTATTTTAGCAATGATTTTTAATACACTTTTGACAAAATTATTAAAAATATATTAAAACACAAAAAATAATCCAAAAAAATACATCAAAAAATACAAAATAAAAGATATATTAATATATTTTATTTTTTTTCTTTTTTTATGAAATCTTCAAGTAATATTGATATCAATAAAAAAATTGTTAATAATAATGATAATAATTACATTAATAATGATGATATTAATAAAAATAATGTAAATAAAATAAATAACATAAAAAATAATATAAAAGATATTAATGTAAAAGATATTAATTCAAAAGATATTAAAAATAGTGAATTCGATATAAGTTCATACGATTATCTTTTACCTCAAAAATTAATTGCCACAGATCATATTCTTCCAAGAGATCATTCAAGATTGTTATACTATGATTCACAAAAAAAAGAAAAACAAGATTTAATTTTTAAAGATATCGTAGATTTTTTTTCAAAAGGAGATATATTAGTATTAAACAATACAAAAGTAAAAAAAACATTTCTAAAATGCAAAAAAAAAACTGGAAGTGTTGGTTCTCTAAGTCTTTTAGAAAAAATTTCAGAAAAAAAATACAAAATAGCACTTCACCAAAGAAATCCAAAAGTTGGAACTATTTTAATCTTTGAAAACAAGCAAAAAGCGGTAATAACGAAAGCAAACTTACTAGATTTTGAAATTGAATTCGAAAAAGATCCAAACGAACTAATTGAAAAGTATGCAACTTACACACTGCCTAGTTATATAAAAAGTGAAAATACAAATAAAGAATTATATCAAACAATTTATTCAGATTCAAAAAAAGAAAATAGTATTGCAGCACCAACTGCAGGACTTCATTTTACAGAAGAATTATTTAATAAATTAAAAGAAAAAGGAGTAGAAATTTTATTTGTTAGTCTTAATGTTGGTCTTGGAACATTTGCATCTATAAAAGTGAAAGATATAAGAGAACATAATATGCACAGTGAAGAAATAGAAATAACAAAAGAAGTTGCAGATAAAATAAATAATAGAAAAGGAAAATTATTCTTAGTTGGAACAACCAGTTTAAGAACAATGGAAAGCTTTACTGATAAAAATGGAATTGTTAATTATGGTAAAAAATCAACGAATATTTTTATTTACCCAGGGTATAAATTTAATTTAAAATTCAATGGAATCATAACAAATTTTCATTTACCAAAATCAACATTAATAATGCTTGTATCAACATTAGTTGGAAAAAATGAAATCTTAAATTTATACAAATATGCTATTGGAAAAAAATATAGATTTTATAGTTTAGGAGATGCTATGTTTTTAAATAATTTAGATTTATAATTAATAATAATAATAATAATGACAACAATAATAATAAATCTAATAGATTATATATATACTACAATATCATAATACTATTAAAAAAAAATATTAAAAAATAAAAGAATAAAAAATAAAAGAATAAAAAACAAATAAAGATGATAAAATGGTTATAATTTATGTAACGGGAACTCCTGGAGTTGGAAAAACTACATTTTCAAAAAATTTAGAACTAGCATTAAAAAATCAATCATTTGAAAATCTAAATTATACCATGAAAAAATATTCTTTTGAAAATGAAAAAGAAAATAAACTAAAAAAAATAAATATAAATGAAATTTTACAAATGTTAAATAAAAATTTTTCATTTAATGAAGTTGAAAATATTGATCTTACAACTTTTATAAAAAATAATTCAATATCGAATGAATTCGATGAAGAAAATGATTGTTTAATTGTTGATTTAAAAATATTAAAAAGAAAATTATTAAATTATATGAATAACAACAATAATAATACTAATAATAATGAATCTAAAAATTATAATAATAAATTATATATCATAGATTCTCACATGACTCCTAACTTAGAGATAAAACCAGATTTTCAAATAATAATTAGAAAAGAAATAAATAAATTAAGAAAAGAATTAGAAAAGAGAAATTATTCACAACATAAGATAAATGATAACATAGAATGTGAAATCTTTGAAGTAAACTTAATAGATTCATTAGAAAACTATCCTAATGTAAAAACAATTGAATTACATGTTGATTGAAAAAAAATAAAAAAATAAAAAATAAAAAAAAGACAATTAAAAAAGATAAAAAGTAAAAGATAAATAAAAAAGATATAAAATAAATAATAATAAAATAAATAACAACAAAACTCTACAAAATATTAGTTACTATATTCTATTAAAAATTAAAAAAATAAAGAATAATTAACTTACAATTAAATGTAATTAATCAAAAAATATATAATCATTAATTAAAATAAAATTTGTTTCCATTTTTTGTTGAAATTACAATATTATTCAAATTAGGAACTACTATAAAACCACCATTTGTTAATTTATCTGAATATTTCTTTTCCTTATCTAAAAACCAAAAATCATTTCTAGATTTATATTCATTATTTATATATAATTCAATATCTTCTTTTTTATATTCAATATTTAAATTATTTTTTAATAAAATATATTCAGTATTATCAATTATTTCAATTGAACTAAAAGATAAATCATTAGAAGTAATTATAAATTTATGATATTTTGATTCTGAAAAATCATCGCATAATGAAAAAACAACAAAATCATCAGAACAATAATGATTAATATCATAATCAAAATTACTAATAGGCAATATATTTTTAAAAGAAATAAATTCATTACTTTTATCTATATATTCTTGATAAAACAAAACTGAATTAATATAATAATCTCCATTAAAAAAATTTAAATTTATTGTTGAAAAATCATCAAAATTATCAACAAATTCATATTGAAAAATACCATTATAATACACTTTTAACATATTTGTTTCTTTTAAAAAAGAAACAATTCCCCAATCTTCTCCTGTTTCAAAAGAATAATTAATATCATTATAAGATATTTTTAAATTGTTTTCTTCTCTTGATAAAACAATATCTTTATCTAAATATTCATAAGATAAAATCTTATAATTTCCATTTTGAGATTTCAAATAAAAATAAGAGCTATATTCTGATAAATTCAAAACAAACAAATCTGATAAAATACTATTACTTCCTATCATGGAACATCCGAAATTACTTGGAGAATTGTATCCAAAATTTACATCTAAAAATATATCTTTATTTAAAAAATCATAAATTCTATTTTCACAAGTTGAAAAATCTAAATATAATCTATTCTTTTGATATCTGTCTTTTTTTGATACATCTATCGATATTTTGTTTTCTTGAGATAAATTAAAAATAGATGTGTAAAAATTAGAATTAATTTTTGAATTTAATTTGCTATTTATTAAAAAATTATAGAATGAAGGATACAATATTTCTTTATCATTTTGATTACTCAAATAAGCTTCTAATTTATTAATTTTATTTGAAAAATAAATATTATCTCCATCAAAAAAAGTTTGATAATTATCATAATCACTTATAATATTATTATCTAAATTCTCTATCAAAAAAAAATCATCTATTTGATAATTTAAATTTGAATTTTTATTAAAATACAAATCTGATATTAAATTATCAATTGCTCCATCTAGTTCTGTTGAATTTGCGTATAACACATTGTTAACAAAAATTTCTGCTCCACTTAGCGAATCATAACTTACAACAATATTATACCAATTATTATAATTTAATGTTTTTGGAAGAATATTTGAACCTTCAATATATTCACCTTCTTGAGGTTCTTGAGATTCTTGAGATATTGTTTTTACAGTTAAATTATCAAAATAAATTGTATTTGCCCAAGAAAACAAACCAACTTTTCCACTAAGTAATCTATTTTCTAATATTTCAAATTCCCAACTATCTGGTTCATTAAAATCTGCATCCCAATGTTTAAACAATATATGAGTTTCATTTCTTAAAACTTTAAACCAATACCATTTATTTAATTGAGTATCATCGACTGGAAAATCCGTTCTATTCAAACCTCCAGCAATTGAATTAACTCCATTTACTTTTCCATCAACAACAATATTTTGATTTTCCCATGTTCCAAAAGACCAATAATTATTTGAATTATTATATGAAAAAACAATTCCCATATTTTTATTATTTTCTCTTTTTACAAGAGCTTGATATGTAAAATTATTAAAATTATCTGTAGATACATCTACAAATGAAGTCAAATATCCACTTTCGTTTGCCTTTATTTGATTATTTTCAACTGCCCAAGTTCCTGTTCCGCTTTTTGTCCAATTAGAAACATCTTGTGAATCAAAATAATTTTCATATAAAATTTCTTCTTCTCCACTTTGTCCAGGAATCGATGATTCTTTATATGCACCGCTTATAAAATTAGCTTCACTTTGGAAATATCTACCAAAATCTAAAGAATATTTATAATCACTAACATCAACATTTATAACGAAAGAATTTTCTTTTTCAATTAAAGACTGAATTCCATTTCCATTTTTTAAATTCAATCTAAACCCTATTAAAAAATTAGAATAATCAATATTCAGATTTCTTGTTATAGAATAACGATTATTCAAATCTAAATAATTATTTGAATCTTTTGAATTTATATAAAAATAATTTGAATCTATATTATTATTACTACTTTTATCATAATTATAATATCCATTTGGACCTTCAAAATCATATGCAATCTTTAATCCATTATATTCTGATTGAAGAAACTCATCATCTTCTATTCCTGTTTTATTAACAACTAATATTCTTTTATCATCAAAATTATAATATTCTAATGGACTATTTACAAGATATTCTTGAAAATTAGGAAAACTTTTACCTTTTATAAAATCTAATTCCTTTAATTCTATATCATTTTTTTTATAAAAAGAATAATCATTATTTGAATTCAAATAAATTCTACCATTTGTTTGTAAATTTGAAAAATACAATAAATTTGAATATAGTAAAATGTTATTAAAATAATCAACATAAGATATATCAATTGTTCCATTATAAATGAAAAAATTGTCAATAATTGTATTAGATTTACCTATTAAAATATCTGATAAAATACTTGAAGAATATTCACATATTAAATCTCCTTCTAAAATACCATCAATATAAACTTGAAAACTATTTTGATTTCTTATTAAAAAAAAACTTGACCATTTATTAACATCAATATCACTTAAACTAATAAGACAATTTTCGTCAATTTTTAATAAATTATCTTCAATAAAAATATTTAAAAAATCTGATGTAAAAATTTCACCATCATCCATAGAATTTAACTTATAATGAAAACCTAAAGAATAAACTCCATTTAATGAGAAATTAGATAAAAAATATTCTGAATCATTTAAATTTAAGGCAGTTTTTATAAGACCATCTTCCCATTTTGGTTGACCTACAAAATAATATTTCTTATCAATTGATGTAACATTATTTCCAAGATTATCAAAGTCTAAAAATAATAATAATGGATCATAATTTTTTATAAAATTATAAAGTATAGGACTTTCATCAATAGAATAATTTACAGAACTAATAACACTATCATAAACAATATCTTCATTTACTATTTTTGAACTTTCAACAGTTTTAAGATACATCTGAATATTATAATTTGCATAATATCCTGTAAAACCAACCAATAAAAGAATTGAAATCGTTATAAAAAAAATAGAAACAACTGAAGAAATTCCTTTTTTCATTTTTGATCTTTGTTCATATTACTAAAAGTTCCAGCCAAATCAACAAAATATTTTCCATCTTGATAACTATATATTAAAGGATCTGCCTTAAACAATTTAACAATATCTATCTCATATTTTCCTGGTCTTAATACTTTTATTGATTCAAATGATAAAACAACTGGTTTTTCATCCTTGATTCCAATAATTTCTTTTAGATCGTCTTCAATCTCTTTTTTATCTTGAGATGACAAATTATCGACGTATTCTTGGCTTTCTTTTATTTGATTCTTTTTTACATAAAAAAAGAATTTTGAACCACATTTTCTACATCCTTCTAATAAGATTGCATTATCATCATCTTCATAAAGAGTATTACATTTTACACATTGGTGAGGCATATTGATATTGTTATTCATTATAGTTTTATAAATTTATCTAGTTATTAGTATTTAATATATAATTTAATTATTACAATAATAACAACATAATTATAAAAAATATAAAATATTAAAAATTAAAATATAAAATATAAAATATAAAAAATTTAAAGAAAGAAAGATAAAAAAAACGCCGAGAGGGAGATTTGAACTCCCGCGTCCAAGGACAACAGATTAGCAGTCTGCCGCAATACCAGGCTATGCGATCTCGGCAAAAAATAAAAAAACAAATATAACTATAAAACGAAAAAGTAGTTTATATTTAAACTTATTTATTAGTGATTATATTTATTTACTTAATTGTTGAGATATTTTTTTTAACAAATCACTAATTCCTACAAAAATATTATTATCAACAATTTCAGCATGGTAAACTTTTCCTAATTTTTCTAAATTTATTTTTAATTCATATTTTTTAGCCAATTCTTCTGTTTTATGAACACTTTTAAGATTTAAAGTAATTAATGCTTCTTCAGAATCTTTTTGCATCATTTCTCTTAAAAAGTTTCCCAACATTTTTTTCACAATTACCATACTGTTCCTATCAATTTCCTTAAAACCACTTAACTTAATAAAATTTCCTAATTCCAGAACGTCCATTGTTTCTTCCATATTTATCACTCTATAACAAATTCTTTTAAGACACACGAATATATAAAAATTTGTTTTTCAAAAGGATAGCAATTTTATTACATCCAAATAATAGTTTCTAATAATGAATCATATGAATCACATAATACATAATTCAATAATCCATCAAAAAATTTATTATTAAAAATATTTAAATTTTTAAAAGAATAATAAAGACATGATTTCTGTTTTATGTAACTAACATTTCCTAATTCACTTATTGAAAAAAATACAATATCATCAGAATGTGAAACAGTATCTTGTTTTATAAGTAATGAATTATAAATAATAACTGTATTGTTGTTTTTATAATTTACTTCATATCCATCATCTTCTAATTTTGAAATAATATATTTTAAAAAATTCTTAGATAATACATTTTTGTTATTTTTATTAACTTGATAAAAAAAATTGCTTTCAACTATCTCTTCTTTTTTAAATGATATTACAAATAATTTATTTAAAGATATCTTATCATTATATTTCAAATAATCCAATATTTTCTTTTTATTATTTAATAAATACCTATTCAATGATGTTTCCATATCAAATTGAAAAATACTACCTTTCAAAATTATTTTTGTAGTATTTGAATAAATTATATCACTCCAATCTCTTTCATAAAATATTTTAGAAGCATAATTAAACAAAACAATTGTATCCAATCTTTCTTCATTTTGATAAACATTTTTTATGCTTTTCTCCATTTTATCTTTTAAAAAAAATAAATCATAATTGCTATAATCCCACAAATTAACTACATATATTTTTTTGTATTTTAATTTCAAAGATTCCAAATACCTTTCTTGATCTGAGAATTTATCTAATGGAGTAAAAAATACTATAGCAATTTTTTCTAATCCTATTATATTGTTTTCCAATAAATAATCAATTTCATAATTATATTTATAAAAATAATTATCATCGTTATTATTATTGTTATAATTATTATTATTATTATTATTATTGTTATTATTATTATAATCTGAATCATAATAACAATCTTCATAACAATCTTCAAATTCTATTCTTTTTTTTTGATAAGAATATATATCATCAAAATAAAATAGTTCTTTATTTTGTAATGATAAAGACATTAAATACATGTTTGTTATATCTTTTGTTTCATTATAAAATATATAATAAATATCATCTATTCTTAAAATAAAATTACTTTTCTTTAAAAAATCTATTTTTTCATAATTAAGAGAATTTAATGAATAAAACATTTCATCAAAATTATCTTTGTTTATTGTAAATAAAGAATCTCTATTAGATATTACACAATTATTTTTATCTATTAAAAATAAATTATTTAAATCTATATTCAAATCGATTATAGAATCAATATCTAAAACTCCACACATTGAAAAATTTTCTCTTATCAATAAATCATTTTCTTCTCTTACTATAGTACTTTCACTTTGATTTAAAATAAAACCATTTTCAATTCTTTTATTTATTTCAATATCTTCGTTATTTTCTTCATAAATTGATCCATTTGAATCGATATAACCATTAATTAAATAATTTTCATTTGCATTGTTCAAATAAATATATCTATTCTTTGTTTTATTTAAAAGATTATTATTATTAAAAACATAAATTACTTTTAAACCACTTTCTTCATCTAAAATCAATTCTATTTCTTCAATATTACTAGTGTTTTTATTTGTATTATTTGTATTATTTATGTTATTTATGTTATCTTGAAACGAATAATTATAACAATTTTTCAAATTCATTTCCTCATTTACCTGACAAATTTCAATATTGGGATTTTTAACATAACATTCTTTTTTACAAACAATACCATTTATTAAATAATAATACTGAATCTTATAATTTTCATTAAAATTAATATGATTATATTGAATTGATGTATTTATTAATTCTTTAGGGTTTGAATCATTAAATTTATAATTTATTTCTATTTCACTTTCTTGGTTTTCAAAAGAAATATAATTAGAAGATTCTAAATTTAAATTTGATTGATTATTAATATTAGATAAATTCATATCATAAAAGATAAATGATTTTCTATGAATATAACCTGAGTTTACAATTTGATAATTATCATATGAAAAAACAAAGGAAAATGAATACATATAATATAATATAAAAAAAATTAATGAAATTTTTAATAAAAATCTTAACAAAGTAATTTTATTTTTATTTTTCTCCATATTAATCATCATTTCAAATTAAATAAAATATTATTAAAATAAAAAAATAAAACGATAATAATTAAAATAAATAATAATAATAATAATAATAATAATAATAAATCCAATAAATACTAATATAATAATAAAATTAATAACAACAAAAAATAAAATATAAAAAAATTATAACTATATCAATTTAACAAATTTAACAAAATCAATAAAATTAATAAATTAAATAAAAGTGTTAATTTATTTCTAAAAATTTTAATTCATTATATGAAATTCCATAATTAAAATTTACTATTTCAAAATTGTTTTCCAATTCTATAGTTATTTTTTTATATGAAAATGGTTCTAAAAAATTATTAGAATAATCTAAATTTTCATCAGTTCTTAAATCTTTAATTGTCTCTGTTATTGATTTTGTATTCTTATTTATTGAATACCAAAAATTAAAATAGATTCTATCAAAAGTCGGATTTGATATTATAACTTCTATTGTTTTATCAGTGTATGACTTAAATTTTGTAAAAACCGTAACATCTAAATCTAGTTTCTTTAAAATATTTTCTGGAGTTGAAATTCTTCTTTCTAATTTATAAAAATTTTTGCTTTTATTTAAATAGTCTGAAAGTTCTTTATCACAATAATAAGTAGCATTAAAATATTTAAATGGAGAGTAATATATTCTATAATAAATAAAATCACTTCCTTTTAATAACATCTTTTTATTTGTAAAAATTGTTGTATTTTCAGGAATCATTAATTTATTATGATTTACATTCAAAAAATCATCAATAATTCCATTAGAACCAAAATCAAAACCAACCATGCCATCTCCAACAAACTCAATTTCATTTGAATATTGTATATAAAAATAATTACCTGAATTCATATCTCTTCTATCACTTGGCATACCTTCAAAAACACCTTTATAATAAAAATTACATGGTATATTTTTTTCATCATTTTCATATTCTATTTCTATAACTGAATTATTTTCACATGTAACATTTATCTTATTTTTTGAAAAGAAGATATAATTACCTTTTTCATATAAATTAATTTCATTTTTATATTTTTCTTTTTGAAATTTTGTAAAATAAGTGAAAACAGAAATTAAATAACGATTATTTAAATAAAAATATTTTATTATTCTTCTATTATAATAAATAATTGGTTTTGTTGTTTTTATCGAATAATTACTTGACCAAAATCTTGGAGAGACATTAAATTGTAGATAATAATTTTCATTACATTCAAAAATATAATCTTCTATCCCATTTTGATCTACATCAACAAAAATTTTTGTATTATTAAAAATACATCTATAATAATCATAATTTAATCCTACAGAAATATACTCGTCACTATAAACATTATTTGCATTAATTAATATAAATAAAAAACAGAAAAATAAAAAAACAGAAAATAACTTTTTTTTAAATAAGCAAAAAAAAATATTAAATTTTAATACATTATTTAAACCATTTTTTAATTTCATTGTCATGTATCTAAATAATACAAAGAAATATATCATAATTACTATAATTTTTTTATAACTAATCTCTTTTTTTTTTAACTTTTTTATTATTTTTTAATTTATCTTTAAAAATTTTTATATATTATAATGTAACAATTTAATTTGAATTATTTATTAAGAAAAATAAAGCAGATATATGAAACATATATTAAAAAATATAATTAAAAAATCTTGGAAATATTTTAG
>JAQUVJ010000004.1:24357-53847 GCA_028693395.1 Candidatus Nanoarchaeia archaeon
AAATAAAATAAAAGTAAAACAATCGTTCTAAAAAATATTTAAAATTGATATTATAATATATTATAAAAATCTTATAAAACTATAGAAAAATTAGAAAATCAAAACTAAGCAGCTTTTGTTTCTAAATTATTATCATTTTCAATATTTGAATTTAAATCTAGTTTTTCATTTTCTAATTTTTGTAATTCTTCTAATATTGATTCTATTTTTTTTTCCAAATAAACAACGGTTTTTTCATTTTCTTGTTGTTTTAATAAAGAACCACATTCTGGACATTTAAATTCTGTTTCGATTGCTCCATCAAAATCAAATCTAGAACAAAAACTTGGACAAATATAAAATATATGGGTTTTTTCTGAATCTAATCTTTCTTGTAATTTTTCTAATTGTTCTTTTAATTTTTTCATTCTTACTTCATCAAGTCTATTCATATTTAAACTCCAATAATGAATATACCATCCCTTGATTCTATCTTTCTTTCTTTTATAAGAAATTAAACCTTCATTATATAATTTATAAAGAACTGTTCTTAAAATATGAACGTCTACATCTAATTTTTCTGATAATAAAAATTCTGAAACATTTTTTCTTTTATATAAATATTTTAAAATTGGAATTACTTCTGGACCTGCGACGTCTACGCAAACTAATAACTTCTCCGGTAAATCAGAAACTTCCATTTTAGATATCTCTACTCATTTTAAAATCAATTTCAGTAATTAGAACGAAAACTTTATCACCACGTATTTTTTCAAATGCATAATTCTTGACATAAAATCGTCCTTTGTTAGTGGTATCGTTTTCATATTTCCCAACAATTACTTTAGAGGGAGCAATATCTATATAAATATTTCTATCTTCTAATTGCTTTTTAAATTCTTGATCAATAATTTCAAAATTATTTCTAATTTCTATTTCTTCTTTTTTATTTTTTGTTTTTGAATCAATTTTCCAAGAATCTGTGATAATTGCCAATGGTTTATTAAAATTATCAGCCAAAAATGAAATAGCTCCACTTCCTATTTTATTAATGACATCACCATTTAATTCTATTGCATCACACCCAAGCATTACAATATCACACTCTTTAATGCAATAAAGCATTCCCGAATCCACAAAATGATGAACATCAATACCTGCATCAAGTAATTGCAAAGCAGTTATCCTTCCTTGATATAATGGTCTTGTTTCAGTATTGTAAACTACTATCTTCTTATTTGGTAATTTGTTTTTTAAATTTATAATACTCAATGCAACAGTATTTGAATGACAATGAGTATATATCTTTAAAATGTTTTTATGTTTATAATATTTTTCAACAAAATTTAAGACATTTTGATTAATATCATCTTGAACACTATGAAAATGATCCATAACTTTATTATAATTCAAAATTAATCTATCTTTATTAAATTCTATTTTTTTATAATATTTTTTATAAAAATTAATATCATACCCCAAATTATCATACAAAAAATCCAAGAATTGATCAAAACCAGTTTTGTAAAGAAGATTTTTCACTGCGTTTCTAAGAGTTGGTTCAGTAATTCTTGCATTTATTAAATTAATTATAAAAAAATTAATTTGCTCCAAATCAGATTCCAATTGAATAAAAGAAAATAGAGCTTTAACTCCATTTAATGCAATATTCTCAGCTCCCTGGATTTTTAAATCTCTAATATCTTCAATTATCTTAAAAGGAATATCTTTCATTTAAATCAAATTATAAATAATTCAAATTTTTTTTTCTAATTCTTTTAGTTCTTTTTTTTCAGATTCAACTTCTTTTAATATTTCTTCTTCTTCTTTTATTGTTCTAAGAATAAGTTTTTCAATATGCTTTTCAATTCTTGTCATACTTCTTTGCATTACTACCAAGTATCTCATTGCCCAAACAATTGCTATAAGAGTTGCTAATATAATTACTAAAACCAAATTTAAAGTGCCATCAGCACTAACACCTATTGCCGAACTCATATTAATCATTTTTATTATGGTTATTTAAATATATAAATCTTTGTTATTACTTTTTTTTATAATTTTTCTAATATTATTTATATTATATTTAAACCTATAAAGATATAATTAAACAAATATCTAAAAAAATAAAGAAATATTAAAAAAATAAAGAAATATTAAAAAATAAAGAAATGATCACAAATCTTGATTTGGTTTTTTATCTCTTGCTATTTTAGCAAAAGATGGTGTTGCAACAATATAATCTGCAGAAAATCCTGCTAAATCTCCTCCTATTGCTTCACAAACTTTTTTCATTTTTCCAATCGCTCTTTTTAATTCTATTATGTCTTTTTCTTTTAATGGAGCAATATCAATCAAAGCAATAGTGTACCCTTCTCTTAAATCATCTAAAATTGGTTTCACATCTTTATATTCAATTAATTGATAAGATTTAACTTCTACTTTTACTTTTGAATCTTTAATACTTGAAGTAATTTCTAAAAAACCATCTTCTGACTCCTCTTCTTCATCCTTTGTTACCATTTTCCTAAATTTATCAAAGATATCTTTCATCAGACCACCTAATTCATATTTTAAATTATAATAAGATTATAACTTATTCATATATAAATTATTCTATACAATCTTTATAGTACTAGAAAAATTAAGAGTAAAATATTAATATTTTGTTTTTTTTATAAATTTTAAATAACATCAATTCTTAAAATCTTCAATACTAACTAATAACAAAATAAACCCAATTAATAAAATAAAAGGTCCTAAAAATCCTTTGATCAGAAATAAAACATCTTTTCTAAATATATAAATAAAGAATAAACCAAAAATAATTAATAATAAAGATAATATAAATTCACTATATCTATTCATTGTATATCATTACATAAAATAAAAAAATAAAAAAATAAAAAAACAAAAATAAAAAAACCACAAAAAAATTATAAGATAAATCTTATAAATCTTTTGCCATTACTGTTTTTCTATTATTTGCTTTTGCTCTTTCAACTGCTTTTTTAACCAAAGATTTAATTTCTTCGTCTAATGCTTCTACGAAATCTGAAGCTACATTCATATCTTTAACTACGTCTTTAACTTTTGCTTTTACAACTATTAAGTCAGCCATATTTAATCACCTCAACATATACTTTATATCGTAACTTATATTTAAAACTATCTCTATTTTTTTAATGACAACAGGCTCCATAAGTCATTGGACACGCGAAAATGACCTTTATTAATAAATTAGTATATTAATTTGGTGTGATTAAAAATGAAGATAAGATTTAAACTAAATCCAGAAAACATGCAAGAATATCAAGAAAATTTTTTTAAGATATTTAGTAATTTAGAAAAACTTGAATTAAAAGAATTAGAAGAAAAAAGAGATTTTTTTACTTTAAAAAAAAACGGAAAGATCTCATATTGGGAATTAAACATAAATAAATTATTAGAAGAGGTGTATTAAAAAAATATGATAAAAATAAAAGAAAATATAAAACAAAAATAAAACAAAATTAAAAATCCACTACCTCATATTATTAATAAAATAAAAAAATAAAAAAAACCATTGAAAACCTCCAATTGATTAAATATAAAACAAAAATAATAACAAGAATAATAACAAAACTAAAAAATATAATAAAAAAGGCGATAAATATGAATAATAATAAAACTAAAAAATATAATAAAAAAAGTATTTTAGAAAGTGTTTTACTGCAAAATAAAATGGAAAATAATAGATACAAATATTTGGAGCCTTATTATGCTATTATGCTATCAAAAGAATTTAGAAAAATTATTTCAAGTATTTAACTTTAAACAATTAAACTTTAAATAAGTTTTCTATTTTTTTTGATAATTTTATTCCTAAAAAGAAAGATGAAATTATTAAAATTATATAAAGAAAATTTCTTACCAAAAACAAGGTTTCAAAAATTAAAACAAAAATTACAAAAAAATAAATTAAATAATTATCATGACTCATTGCTTGATTCTTTAAAACATCTAAATATACTCCTATAATAAAAACATAAAAAAATTTAAAATACCATGGTAAAAATATATAAAAAAACAAAGACAATAAAAGAAATGGATAAAAAAAATATTTATTAAAAACAAAAGATTTTTCTTCAATTAATTTATCATTTATCGACATCTTTATCACTAAGATTATTTTCTTGTCTTCTATATTTTGCATATTTATCTTCAATCGAAAATTTCGGAGGAACATTTAATATAGTATTATTACCACATTTTGGACATTTATCCTTTAATGTATATTCTTTACAACTAATACAATATTTAATTCTTTTCATTTCAAACACTTTTTTTAAAAATATATTGATAATATTTTTGCTCACCTAAAAATGATTCATATGATTTTAATAATTTAAAATTAAATTCTTTTGATTTTTCTATTAATAATTCTAAAAGATCTTTTTTTGTAAAAATAAGTGAAACAATTCCTGATTTTTCTAAAATATAATCTAATTGATAAAATAATTCTCTATATTTTTCATTATATTTTTTGATATCATCAAATGGTGCAGGTTGAAAAACTTTTGAATTAACAATTCCAACTTGTTCTTCTTCGAATTTTACATCTAAATATTCTATATCATTTCTTGTAAAATTTATAATATCATTTATTTCAATTACTTTTGAATTTTTCTTTGCAAAATTTAACTCTCTTAAAGATTGATCACTTAAAGTTATTTTGTTTTCTAATATTTCTTCTTTATATTCATCTATTATTTTCCTAAACCAATTATAAAAGATTTCTCTAGATCTATATTTATTGTGAGATATTGAATTTAAATAAAGAATAACTTCAATTCCTATCTCTCCTGTAGAACAATTAAAATCTAATATTTCTTTTTTTTTCAAGAATGATTTAAATTTATTATAATCTTTTCCCAAGGTCATTGCAATATTTGACCAAGACCAAAAAGCAACATTTGATTTTAAACTTGTATTTGTTAAGAATAATCTGTAATCTCTTGAATCCAATGGTTTTTTATTAACCAAAGATCCTATATAAATATATTTTCCACTATGAATACCATAAATAAATTTATCTGGATTATCCATTTTTACACTAATTTTTTTATCTTTTTTATTTGATAAATTTAAAATAATTTCTCCATATTTAACAGACAAATCTTGAGTCAATTCTTTTTTTTCTTTCATTGGTATTTCAATTTTAACTTTGAATGTATCATTTTCTTCAAACAAATCTAATATACTTTCTTTTAATTTTAGTTCATCTAAGTTTTCTGTTTGTAAGTATTTGTTATCATAAATCAAACAATTTTTTGCAATTTGAGTAAAATAAGAAAATTTAACAAAATCTTCAAGTTTTCCTTTAAAAACTACTAAATATTCATTTTTTTCAATGTTTTTTAAATTAAACCCTTTTGCCTCCCAAATTAATGCTTCTTCAAGACCTTTTGAACATACAACTAAAAATTCCATAAACTTAGAAAAACAAATTATTATTTAAAATTATCATTCTATATAAAAAAAACATAATTTCAAATTGATACTTTAAATATGTTTTAAAGATATCTTTAAAATGTTTTTAAAATATTTTAAAAATATTTTAAAAATTAATCATTTTTAACATAAATCGTTTGAGAAAGAAATGCGAATTCCAATTTTTCTTCGTTAAATCTTTGATAAATTCTATGATATATTTCTTCTTTTATTAACATTGCTTTTAACCAATCTAATTCTAAAATCCAAAAAATAACAGTAATATTTAAACTATAATCTCCCATTTTATCAAAAAAAACAATTGAATCTTCTTTTAATTTTCCATTTTCTTCATATTCTTTTAAAATTTCTTTTATAATATTAACTCCTTTTTTTATATCGTATGAACTAGTTGAATATGTTAATCTTATCGTTGCAACTTCTTTTATATTCTCTCTTTGACTAATGTTTTCAATAGATGATTTTGATAATAAACTATTAGGTATTGAAACAACATTTCCAGATAATAATCTTATTTTTGTACTTCTAACTCCAACTTCCTGTATTATTCCATCATATCCTAAAACTAAAATTCTATCTCCTATCTTAAATGGTTTATCTGAAAAAATACTTATTGAACCAAAAAAATTACTTAATGTGTCCTGAGCTGCAAGTGCAACTGCAATACCTCCAATTCCAAGTCCTGCTATTAAAGAACTAACGTTAATACCCAAATAATCCAATATTATAATAAATCCTATAAAAAAAACAATTACCTTAATAACTCCTTTTATTAATGGTCCTAATTCTTCACCATAATTATGTTCCATATTTTTTTTCTTTCTTGACAACATTAATTCAGAATATGATTCATCAATTATTCTAAATATCAAAATTATTACAAAAATGATTATTGCAAAATTAGATATAAAGTTTACATTATTCATTAATTTTGCAGATACATCTAAGAAACTAAAAGAGAATTTTAATCCTAAAAAAACAAACATAAAAATTAATGGAGTTTCAAGCATTTTATATATGAAATTATCCAATCTTATTTTTGTTTTTTCAGCATAAACTGATAGAACTTTCTTAACGATATTATAAAAGAAAAAACCAAGTAAAACAAAAACACTATCTACTAAAATTACAAATAAAAAATTTAATATATGTTTTAAAAATGATACTTGATAAAGATGTTCAAAATCAATTTTAAATATCATTAATAAAGTTAAAATTAAAAAGGAAATAACAACCGTTTTAAACAAAAACTTCATTATCTTACCTATCTTTGAATAACCTATATAAACGTCTTTTCTAAAATCAACATTAAAGAAATTATTAAATAAAAAATTAATTAATTTAATTGATAAATTAAAAGAAATAAAAAATAAAGTAAAAACTATAAAAATTTTTAATATGATATTTTCTAATGAAAACATTTTAAATATTAAATATAAAAAAAATAAAAATGATAACAAAAAAATCTTTCTTTCAATATCATTAACAAAAATGATATGTTTTTTATATTTTTTAGTCTTGTATTCTTTATTATATTCTTTCTCAAATAATAATCTAAATAATTTTATTACTCCAAAAGATATAATAAATGAAAGTATAATAGAAAGAAAAAACATTAATAATTTAAAATTTGAATCAAATATCATATTTATACCTAAATTTAATATTATAAAAATGTTTATAATAATTTAATAATAATAATAATAATAATAATAATAATTGGAAAATAAAAATTTAATAAAATAAAATTAACAAAATAATAAAATATTATACAATACTAAAAATATTAATTAAATTAATCTTCTTTTTTTATAGCATCAGCACTCATTCCACCATGCCATGTAAATCTTGGACGAATTTTTAATGGATAAATTCTCTCATTATTATCATCGAAAATAACTGCTGATCCTTTTTCTCTTGGCATTTCGTTTATGTATTTATCCAAACTACCAGACATATAACTTTGAGTTAACATTTTTAATGAATCTGTATCAAGTTTTGCAGTAATTCTATGACTTAAAACAATATCACTTTGAGTCATTACATCTGTATGAATTTTTCCAGGTTGTTGTGTTGCTAAAATTAAAGAAATTCCCGGCTGTCTTCCTTCTCTCATTATTGTTACTAATGGTTTTGTTGACATTACTTCTCCTTCTCTTGGTAAAAATTCATGAGCTTCATCAATTACAAGCCAAACAAGAGGCATTTCATCTCCGCCTTTTCTTTTAGAAAAAAATGTAGTATTCTTTTTAATTTCTTCGTATTCTTCATTTTTTCTAACTCCCATTCTATAAATAAACATCTTTTGTGCCAATAATCCTAAAACCATTGCTTTAATCTCCCAACCACCTGGAGTTGTTGCATAACATGATAAATCTAAAACACTAACTTGCCCACCTACTGCTAAATCACTTAAAGATTTTCCTTCATTAGAAAAAACTCCCCAGTTTTTTGAATTTTCAAATAAATTTGCTACTACATCTTTTGTGTGCATTTGAGCTTTAACATCATTTTTTACTACATTTAAAATATCATCAAGATCATAATTCTCTTTTAATTTTATCGTTTGATTAACACATCTTTCAATTAAAACTGCTTCTGGTGTATTATCTAAAATACTAAATGTTTTGCACCAATCTTTAGCACTCATTTCAGATGGTTTTACTGAAAAAGGAAAATCTGTAGGAATCCCTTTTTCTTTATACTTGTAATAATGTTTTTCTGGAGTATAAATTTTTACATCTAATGCTTTTGGTTCTAATCCCCAACCTTTAAGCATCAATTCTTCTCTTTTATTTGGATATTTCATTGTCCAATAGACTCCCATTACATCAACTAAAATAATTGAAATGTTTTTCTTTACACTTGGTTCCATATCTGCAAGTCCTTCTGCGATAGCTCCCATGGTATAACTCTTACCCCCTCCTCTTTTACCACAAATAAGCATAACATGAGCTCCAGATACATCTAAATATACATTATTTGACAAAGAAAATACATCACCCATTTTTATGAATTGTTTTCCAATGTAAACTGTACCTTTTTTCCCTAATTCTTTTGTATCTTTTGGACTTCTACCAATAACAATATCTCTCATGTGATTTATGAAACAAAGATAATATTTAAATTTGTCTTTTATTAAATAAATAATTAATAATGTATTCTAAATTAACACTGTTAGAAATAATACTAAAAGTAATACTAAAAAAAAATATGATAATACTAATAATAAACAATTTAAAAAATAAAAAATAAAAAAAAGAATAAAAAAAAAGAATAGAATAATATAAAGGAATTAAAAAAACAAATTATTACTCTAATCCTAATAATTTAAATAAATAAATCTTAATAAGACCAATATATGGAATCTTAAAAAAAGCTTTTCCATAATATTCATCTTCCTTAATTGAAAATTCATTTAATGTAGAAGAATTAATTGAATAAGGATTATTATCTCCTTTTGTTTGAACTTCAATTACCTCACCATTTTCTTTTGTTACATTAATAACTCTATGAATTATAGGATATATTAATCCACCTTCGAAGACTATAACATCTCCTACATCTAATGATTTGTATTCTTTTCCGTAAATAAACAAAATATCTCCTTTTCTAAATCCATTTTTCTGAGGAAATTTTAAAAAATCATCTTTTGTTATATTATAATTATTATAATAAGTTTCGTGATATTTATACCAATCATCAAAATCAGTTTTCTTATTTAATAAAGGATTATCATGTTGCATACTTTGAGAAACAACAGCAACTATAGGAAAATCAGTATCTAAAAGAAATGATAAACCTGGAAATAATAAAAATTTTATAATTAAAAATGCTAATAAAATATTTACAATCGTTGATTGCCATGAATCTTCATCTAAAAATTTCATAAATTTTTTTATATAAAAAATAAACTTTTCAAAAACTTTCATAATTTAAAAAAAACCTTTGAGTTTTTAAACTTTATTTTTTTTCATGATTTATTTAATTTTTTAATTATAAAATAATTATATATCATGAAAACAAAAAATGAAAATTTTAAACAATATAGAAAAATAATATTAAGAAGATAAGAAAAATGAAAAAAATAAAAAATAAAAAAAAATAAAATATTGGAGGTTTAATACAATAACAAAAAAAATAAAAAATTAAAAAATAAAAAATTAAAAATTAAAAATTAAAAAATAAAAAATTAAAAATAAAAAAATTAACCTTTGATTATCCTAGTTATTTTTTCATTTCCAATTGCAATAGTAATTTTTACTATATTATTTGCATTTCTATTATTCAAATTTAAACTAACACTATTACTTCCTTTTCCTACTTGAATTGTAGAAGATTGTAATGAATTTGTGTATAAATTGTATGCTGTAATTTTAATAGTTTCTTTTGCATAACCATTATTGTTTAAATTAAAATATACTCTTCCTGATGAAATCATTACATCATTTATTTGTAGGTCTGATGTTGTAATTTCTTTTGGTTGTGCTTCTATAAATCTAAAAGATCCATCGAAATTAACATCTTTTAAAATACAATATTCGCCCATATCTATTACATTTGACCATACACCACTTGCATCTTCTTCATCAAAATATCCATCTTCATTTATTTTAAAGTAAATTTGACTACAATCAATATCTCTGTAATTTCTTGAATATTCATTTGTCTTTCTAATATATAAATCGTAATTTGATGGTATTGATTTTGTAGATACATAATTATTTCCATTTGTTATCTTTATTAAAGATATATTGTAATCACTATATTCAAAATTCAACAACAATCTATTAGTAAAATATTCTGTAAATGAATAATTAAAATAATTTGTAGATAATTCTAATTTATCAGCGATTAATCTTGTTTGACTAATTTTACCATCTAATATTAAATTATTAAAAACGATATATATTGGATTTGTAGTGTTTGTAGTATTGGTTGGATTTGTAGTGTTTGTAGTGTTTGTAGTGTTTGTAGTGTTTGTAGTATTTATTGGTGTGGTATTAATTAAAGCCTTAAATTTTATTTTTAAATTAGCATTATTTAAGTTTCCACTTTCATCCATTACTTTAACATCAATATTATATTCGGGATTCATAACAACAAGTGAATTCCATGTAAATATTGAACCTGAAATAGATGCTCCAAATGGTAAATTTGTAGATTCGAATGTAAATATTGTACTATCATTATCTACTACATAATTTAATAAATTTAATATAATTGTATCTCCAGCATTATATTCTAAATTATTTGGAAAATTTAACAAAGGAGATGTTTTTAATATCATTTCATAAACATTCTTTATTCTTGAACCTATCATTTTATCAGATTCATATACTTCACATTTAATTTGATCTAATTTATCAAAAAATGATTCATTCAATGTTGAATTTATTGAATTTTCTTCAAAAACCTTTACAAAATCTTCTCCTTTATCTTTTTGATACCATTTATATGTAAAAATCTTATTTATATTATTTTCAACAAAACAAGTTGCATCTTTATTTTCATATACAACATATGGTGTTATATCAACTTCATATGTTATATTTGTAGTGTTAGTTGTATTTGTTATTATTACTGGAATTTTATAACTTGAACTAAAAACATATCCTGAAAAATCAGAAATATCACTTACTTCACATGTTAATATATCTCCTTGATTATAATAAGAATCTTCTAAAATCAAATCATTTACTCTTCCTGAACTAGTTTTTAAAACATCTCCATTTAATTTATATCTTATGTATAAATTTGCAGATGTCAAATTATATTCAGAAACAAATGAACAATTTAGATTTGTAGATTGTTGTGTTATCATTACGTTATAACTTGTTGGACTTATTATTGATATTGTTGAAGAACTAGCTAAAAATATCTTTTGAAATTTCCCTCCACCTAAATCCACAAGACCATAAACAATACATTTATAATATTTTCCTGGATCTACAGATGTATTTTTTAATACACTTTGATTTTCAGTAAGAATACTATAAACTTTATTTGAATCTCTTATTACTTCATTGGTTGTACTTAAAGCATGCCATTCAAATAATAATTCAGCATCTTTTAATGATGAAATACATGTTATATCATCTCCAATTCTTGGTGCTGATGGATTGGTTACTAAAAGAATATCTACAGAAAATGCAAATGGTACAAGAAATACCATTAGAATTAATGTAGCCATAAACATATTTTTCTTATTCATCTTTATCATCTTTTTGTTTTTTATATTTTATAGTAAAAAAATTACTGTTCTTTTACTATAATATCTTCTAATGAGTCTTTACTTGAATCTACTAATGGTTTATCGTTGTTTTCCTCAATTTCTTCAAATTGTCCTTCAACCATTAATTCTCTGTTCTTATCCTTTGGTTTAAAATTATAACCTAATCCAACATATGTTTTGAAATCTGAATTCCAAGTATTTGGATTTGCTTGTTCTTGTATTGTTTTTAAACCACCTGATAATTCAAAATCTCCAATAACTGCCTTAGCTCCTAAATCAATTCCAACTCCTTTTGATGATTTTTCAACACCGAAACGAACTCCGAAATTTTTAAACATAGTTTCAAGTCCAGCTCCACCACCAATTTCTCCTGTATTTAAATCAATATTTAAGAATGTATCAATGGTACTTATTGAATTTGTTCCTGCATTATAATGCATCATTTTTAAAGGTATATTCAAAGTATTATATCTTGTATCAATTGCTTGATCTCTTCCATCAGGATCTTTTGAGAAAGTTTCTCTTGAATGATCATATCCTAATCCTAAACTAAAAGTTGTAAAATTTCCTTTGTGATACAAAGTTTTTAAAAATTCAGCTGATACTCCTAAATCAAAACCTGTTTTTTCAGCTCCTTGAGTACTTAGACTATCTTCTAAACTTCCTGATGCAATGATACCTGTATTTACATTAAATTTAAATCCATTTCCTTGTGCATTGGAAACTAAAAAATTAGAATCAAAAATTATTTTTAAATCTTTATTTGATTTATCATATGGAAGACCAAAAGTAAAAACTCCTGAATCATTATTATAAGTATATTTTCCTCCTGTTCCAAAATCAAAATAAACTGTTTTTCCGTCATCTTTTGTTTTATATATCTTTAAAGGAATAGCTTTTAGACCAACTTGTAAATCTTCTTTTTCACTGTTTCCCATTTGAGAATTTCCATATTCAAAACTTGTTTGAATTGTCGAATTTTGTGTTGCTTGAGAAATCATTCTTTCTTCTATTTCTTTTGCAGAAACATCACTAGCTCCATAAAGAAGAGATGAAGCCACTAAACCAACTCCTAAAGTTGTTATTACTCCATTTTTTAATTTATTGTAAATATTTGCCATAAAACCACCAATACTTGTAAGAATGTAACTATTATATATAAACATTTCGTGTTTGTTGTCACTTATTAATCGCAACATAATTAAACATTAATATACATGCAAATAAACATATATAGTAAAAAAAATAATTGAAAAAATTGAAAAAATGAATTTTAAAATATGAATAACAAACATACAAAAAATTAACTTAAAAAAGTTAAAAAAGAAAATTAAAGAAAGAAATTAAGAAAATTAAAAAAAAATTAAAGAAAGAAATTAAAAAATGAATTTAAAGAATAATTCATTTTGTTTTTTGTTATCTCTAATTGTTTATTTTCTGTAAACACATGACTCTCAACATCATTTAAAAAAACATTAAAAGAATCATAATAATCTAATTCTTTAATTTTACAGTTTAATAAAAAATAATAGTTATTGTTACTTCCTATCTCTTCTTTTATAGAAAAATTTGAATTGTCATTTCTTGTATATTTTTTTGATAAAATTAAATTTTCTTTTTCATCATAAATAGATAAAATACATTTATCAAATGAACTTCTATTAGTATTATAAAATCTATCAGATATCTCAAAATCTAAATTGTAATTTCCTTTTTCTTTTAAAATAAAAACTTTATAATTTAGATTAATTATGTTATTTTCGTTTGACTCTGCAATTATTGATCCTGCAGATATAATCAAAACTATAAACATAAAAATTACTTTTAATTTTAATTTTAAATTGTTTTTTTTACTACTTTTTTTATTGTTTTTGGTATTATTTTTTGTATTCATTTTTTCACCTAATTCCTTTATTTTTATTAATTCTATGACCTGTCATTTTCACGCAATTTTTTTGGAAAAAGAAACGATATAAAAAGATTGTTATTTCTATATAGGTATAGACAATTAGGTGTCATATTTTTTAAAAATTTAAAACATAGTTAAATAAAATAAATTAATATAAAAATAATAAAAATAATAAAAATAATAAAAATAATATCATAAAAAACATAATATTATAAGATACATAAGAATAAGAATAAGAAATGTCAAAAGGAAATATTAGAAAATATAATAAGAAGTGAATATTATAAAAAAATAAAAAAATAAAAAAAGGGGGAACAATTAATTAGTAATTTAATTAATTTAGTATTTGAATCTCTAAACTCTCATCCATTAAATCGTCATCATCATCGGATAAATCTAAAGATTCATAATCTACACTTGTAAAAACTTTTCTTTCTTCTTTTATTTTTGGTTTGTTATCAACTCTTATTTCTACTTGCTTTGATAATTCCTCAAATTTTTCTTTCTTCAATGTATCAATATCTAAAGAATGGAAGAAACTATCATTTTTTTGTTCTTTTTTAATATCCCAAGTTGATTTTAATCCTGTAATAATTGACATTACTACAAATTGTCCTTTAAATTTCTCATCTATTTTTGCACCGAAAATAACATTTGCATCTTTATCCATTTTTTGAGTTATCATTTTTATTGCATTGTTAACCTCTTCTAATGTCATTTCAGGACCTCCTTGAATATTTATTAATGCTCCAGTTGCTCCATCATAATCTACTTCTAATAATGGATTATTTATAGCTTGATTTACTGCTTCTACAACTCTATTCTTTGTGTTAGATGAACCTACACCAATTGATGCAATTCCAGAATTTGTTGCAATAGCTTTTAAATCTGCGTAGTCTAAATTTATTAATGATGGAACTGTTATTGTTTCAATTAATCCTTTAACCATTGTTGAAATTAAATTATTTGCTACATTAAATGCTTGTCCAAGTGGCATACTTCCAGCAATTTCTGTCAACTTATTATTATCAATAACTATTAAACAATCACAATTGTCTTTTAATTTTAATAATGCAACTTCTGCTTTTTCTACTCTTAATCTTTCCATATTAAAAGGCATTGTTGCAACTCCAAAAACTAAACTACCTGATTTTCTAGCAAGTTCTGCTACAACAGGTGCTGCTCCAGAACCGGTACCTCCACCATTTCCAGTAATTACAAACACAATATCTCTTTTATTTACCATTTCTTTAATTTCTAAAGAACTTTCTCTTGCAGCTTCTTCTCCTTTCAAAGGATTTCCACCACATCCAAGTCCTCTTGTAACTGTCTTTCCTATCAACAATTTCTCATCTGCTTCAACTCTATTTAGATGTTGTTGATCTGTATTCAATGCAAAAATTTTTGCTCCTTGAACTTTTTGCTTGGAAATCCAGTTGATAATATTATTACCACAACCTCCCACTCCAACAACTGAAATGTTTAGGTTTCCTACTTGTTCAACTTTTCTTTCGATATTTTGTGTTTGTTTTATTGCGTCTTTAAAAAATAAATCCATTTTCGTTCCCTCTTATTATTTTTTATTGTTTAATATACTTCTAAATATATTTTTGAATATATATCTTACAACTTAGTAATGTTTTTAAATAATCAATTACTAATGCCTTATATCGAAAACGTATTGTCTTACGAGAAACAAACTCTATAAAATATCAAATAAAACTGAAACTACAATTTTGGTTTTGATACAAAATAAAATAATTTTGTACTTAAGCTCTTAGAAAACGTATTAATATTATTATTGTTATTTTCTTTATAAATATTTCTAAATTTTAAAATATATTTTTAAAAAATATTAAAAAATAAATTATATGAAAATTCAAATCTTAAAAATCTCTGAAATATTCTTGTAAACTCCCATTTTATTAAACTGATTAAACTGTTCTTTTGTCTGAAATATTATATTAGAAGACTTATTATACTTTCTTAATAGATTATTAACATTTACTACAAATTTATTTTCAAAGTCTTTTGTTGTTGATAAAATAACAGCAATCAATTGAATTTCATGATCTTTTATTCCTATTTGATAAACATTAGATAAATTTGCAACCCCTGAAAAATACTCATTTAAAGCCTCTAAATATGTCTTTGGAGGATAAAATAAATCACCTAATTCCAAAACAACTTTTTCTTTATTTAAGAAATAAACCTTTATAGACTTAAATTCTTCATATTTAATCAATTTAAGATCTACTAATCTTTTTAAAATTCTATGAACACTTGTTTTAGAAACTTTTGATATCTTTGTTAATTCTGATAAACTATATTTATAATCCTGTTTTAAATAAAACATGGATAAAACCTTTGTAACCTTTGAATCTATTAATTGAAATAATATATTATTGATTTTCATATTTTTTAAAAAGAATATTAGTATATAAAATTTCAGTTTTGGAATTGTGTTTCATTTCTGGAACGTCGTTTTATTTTTGGAATTGCAAGAAATATTGCTATAAAAATAAAAAAAGAGATGAACGTCATCTCAAAAATAAAAATAAGAGGGGTTTAATATACAAATGTTATAATTATATATAAATATTTATATTCTAGTGTAGATATTTGTATATTAATATATTTTATTTGTTTTTAAAAATTAATTAAATTTATTAAACAAAAGAAAATTTAAAGAATATGGAAAATAATAATAATAATAATAACAATAACACAAATTATAATAATGCCAATAGTGATAACAATAATAATAACACAAATAACAATAGTGCAAATAATAATAATGATAACAATAATAAATGCAATAAATACAATATTAAAAATAAAATTCTACTTGCACCTATGGAAGATATTACTAATATTTCTTATAGAATATTGGCACTAAGAAAAGGTGTTGATTTAACATTTACTGAAATGATCCCTGCCGATTTCATTGTAAAAGCAGAAATGGAAAAATCATTAATTCAATCAAAGATATACGAAAAGTTAAAAACTAACAAAGAAGACAAATCTTTTGTTCAAATATTTGGAAATGATGCCAATATAATTGCTAAAGCCGCATCAATTCTTGAAAAAGAAGATTTTGAGGGTATTGATATCAATATGGGATGTCCTGCTTTAAAAATAGTAAAAAATAATTCAGGATCAAAAATCTTAACCAATTTAGAATTATTAGAAGAAATATTATCAAAAACAAGAAATGCAATAAAAAAACCTTTATCTGTTAAAATTAGACTAGGCTTTGAAGAAGAGAATTATCTAGATGTAATAAAAATCGCCGAAAAATACGTAGATTTCATCACAATACATGCAAGACTAAGAACACAAGGATATAGTGGAACTGCTGATTGGGATGCAATCAAGAAGGCAAAATCTATATCAAAAGTTCCTATTGTCGGAAATGGCGATGTAAAATCCATAGAAGATGCAAAAAAAAAAATAAAGGAAGGATATTGTGATGCTGTAATGATTGGAAGAGAAAGTTATAGAAATATGAATTTATTTGAAGGAAAAAATCAAATTACAAAGGAAGAATCAAAAGAATTAATTATGGAATATTATGAACTATGGAAAAAATATTCTCCTGATGACATCTTTAAATTAAGATTTTTTATTCAATGGACTTACAAAACTAAAAACATAAAAGATCTAAGAAGAGAAATTAATTTTCTAAAAGATGAAAAAGAAATTATGAATTTATTAGAAAAATATTAATAAAATTAAAATTTTATAAATAAAACTATAATTTTTCTAATTCATTTCTTCTTAACCAATATATATGAACTTTTACATCATATTTTTTATTCTCATAAAATTCTTTTATAGCATTTTTATATATTTCTAATTGTATCTTATATTCTTTCAAATTTTTCTTTGTTTTATCTGTTTTTATATCAATAATATCAATAGAATTCCCTTCTCTATAAATAATATCAATTATTCCATTTATTGTTTTTCCATTTAAATTGTATATTATTTTTTCTTCAGAACTAATTTTGTTAAAGTCATAATTAGAAATAAAATTCTTATAATTTTCTATCAAAATTTTATTTTCATCATCTAATGATATTATTTTATTATAATATCTTAATAATTTACCTTCTATTCTTCCTTTAGATTTTATATATAAATCCGAAAATTCATGAAACAAACTTCCAAATGTTGAAGATAAATAATTATAATCATCAAGACCCATTTCATCATGAACTGATTTTTTGTTTGAAATAGTTTTTAATTCAATTAATTCACTATTTTCCTTACTAATTTCTTTTTCGATATTCAAATTTTTATCAATTATTATATCATCCGTTATAAATTCAGGCTTGATTATTAAAGACACATAATCAAAAAATTTCGAAGGATTATGAGAAGTAAAATACAAATATTCTTTAGCTCTAGTTATTGCAACATAAAATAATCTTAATTCTTCATCATTACTGCTTTCTTTTAAAACAGCTTGTAATATTTTTGTAGATGGATTTTCATAAATATAATAATATGGTTTTTCCAATACCTCTTTTTTTAATCTAACACCTAATAAATCATTATAAATAACTGTTGAACTATCACCAATACTTGATGGAAAAACTCTTGTATTTATATTCGAAATAATAACCACAGGATATTCTAAACCTTTGGATTTATGTATGGTTTGAATAGTAACTTTTTCATTTTCATTCATCAATAAATTTGTATTTTCATTTTTCTTTATATTGTTTTCAATAAATTTAATCAAATCAAAAGTATCCATTTCTTTATTTAATATATGAATTAAAAAAGTATTTGAATAAATGTCATCTATATCATATTTTTTTATTAAATAATTTAAAATTTTATTTATAGAAGATTTTTTTAAAATAGATAAATCTGATATTAAATCTAAATTTATTGGTAGTTTTAATTTCTCTTTTATTTCTTCATATCCTATTCCTTCATATTCATAAATAGCAACTAAAGCATTTTTATCGCTATCATTATAAAATAATTTTAAATAATTAAGAAGTAAAATTGCTAAATCTGATCTATAAATATTTGCACCACCTTCAAAAATTGATGGTATGTTATTTTCTAATAATTTTTTTTGAATATCTCTTGCATTGCTTTTTGTTCTTGTAAGTATACAAATATCAGATAATTTGACTTTTCTATTTTTTGATTCTAATTCTTTATTTGTTATCAAATCAATTACTATATTTACAACCTTATTATATTCATTTTCTAAACTCTTCAATTGAAATGCTTCTATTTTTGATTTATAATTTTGGTTGTGTTTTAATTGAACTAATTTATAATCCTCAATATTATGATTTTGAATAATTTGATGTGCTAAATCTAATATTTCTTTTGAACTTCTATAATTTTCTTCTAAAAATAAAGGTTTTACATCAGTTTTCCTAATTAAAGGAAATCTTATTTCATCTAAATTCATTTTTCTTGAAAAAATTTCTATTTTATTTTCAAATTTAACAATGTTTTCTACGTTTGCATTTCTAAATCCATAAATACTTTGTTTCCAATCTCCAACTACCATTAAATTTTTTTTCTTTAACAATAACAAAGAAATCATAAATTGCAAATCATTAGTATCTTGAAATTCATCAATTATTATATAATTGAATTTATTAGCATCTCTTATTTCTTTATCTTTATATAAAAGAACAAATGTAAATACTAATAAAGTATCAAAATCTAAAACATTATTTGAAATTAAATATTTTATTTGTTCTCTGTATATATAATGAATAAAATTATCTATTTCTTTATCTTTACTATCAAATAATTCTATAATCTTATCTTCTTTTATTATTCTATTATCAATTAATTCTTCTACATTAAAATTATACAAATCTTTTTTTATTTTATTAACATCTAATTTTATTTTTGAATGTTTTTTGCTTGAAGGTGGTATATTGTTTTTTTGTAAAACCTCTATGAATTCTTTTCTATCACCATCAATACCTCTATTTAAAAACCAACCTTTTTTTGATGGTATGATTCCTTTTGATGCAATTTTTTTTATTAAATTATACAAATCTGACATCTCTATACTATCTAATAATTTTTTATATGAATTTGGCATATTTAATGAATTTATCATATCAAAGAACATATCTTCAAGTATGGCATCATTTTCTATTAATTCATAATTTAACAAAAAATCATCTATTTCTAAATATTTAGAGATCTTAACACTATTTTCTTTTAATAAATTATTACAAAAAGAATGAAAAGTCATTATTTTATAATCTGACTTTACTTCATCAACTAAATTTAAAACTTTATCTTTCATATCTGATGCAGCATTTTTAGTAAATGTTACTAAAAAAACATCTTTAGGATCTTCTTTTTTTAATATTTCTATATATCGATTAATAATTGTTGTAGTCTTTCCTGTTCCTGCACCTGCATCTACAACATATATTCCTTCTAAATTATTTATTAATTCTTTTTGTTTTGTATTAAACTCAGTCATCATAAAAACCTGAACAATATAATCTATATGGGCAATTTTCACATACTTTTTTATTAATAGGATTTGCTGGAAAAAATGTTTTTGTATTTTCTATTATTTCTTTTGAAATTTTTTCTTTTTCTTTTTTAAAAAATAGCATATCATCTTTAAAGAAAAAAACATTTGGCTTACTTTCAATTCTTGTTGATTTAATAAAATCAAAGATTTCTTTTGTTCTTAAAGGAAATTCTTTTTTAATGATATTGTAAAACAAATCTAAATCCATTAAAAATAAAGTTTTATTTTCTTTATTTATTTTTCTCATTTCTTCATCTTGATATTCATTAAGAATTTTTTTTAATTTAGTATTAAATTCTTGAGATTCCATCTCGATATCTCCTATTTTTGAATAATAATATTTAATTATGTTTTCATTTTCATTTATATAATCAATATAATATTCATCTATATATTTTACATTAATTAATTCTATATTTTTATCTAATTTATGCATTTTTTCAGAGATTTTTGTTTTTAAATAAAGATATTTAAATTCTGGATTCTTAGAATAATTTTTTAAGTAATATAAATAAACTAATGGTTGATAATCACAATCTTTTTGCATTTTTATTGGATGAATACTTTCTGCAATTGATTGTGGTATTGATTTTGTTTTATAATCTATTATTATATCTTTGTTTATTAATAAATCAAAAAAACCACTTAAATTTTCGATTCTAAAAAAAAATTCTGTATTAATAAGTTTTAAATCAATATCAAAAATTGTAGCTATAGTATTTCTTTTTTTTTTATCTGTCTTTATTATATTTATTTTATTTTCTAATGTTTTCTCTTTTGAAAAATCAATTATTTCAATATTATCTAAAAAATTTATTACTATGTCGATATAATATTTGATTTCTCCTTTAATAATTTCAATATTTTTATTTTCGAATTTTTTTAAATCATTTACAATGAAATCAATTATTTTTTGTTTTTTGTTTAATACTAAATTTTTATTATTTAAATAACATTCTGCAAAATTATGCAAATAACTTCCTCTTAAACTTTCATATGTTTGTGGTTGTGTTATAATATTTGAAAAAAAGAACATTTTTGGGCATTTTTTATAACTGGAAATTTTAGATGCTGATAACTTCAATTTATTTTGTAATTCTTCAGTTTTTTGATTATTTATTTTTTGATTGTTTGTTTCTTTATTGTTTGTTTTTTGATTATCTATTATTTGATTATCATTTTTTAAATTAATATTTTGTGTAATATTTTCCATTTCATAATTTTCTTTTAAATTCTTATTTAGATCTTTATTTAAATTTTTATTTTTGTCAATAACATATTTAATTAAATTTATATTTTCAAAATCTTCAAATTTTTTTATTTCTTTTGTGTCTTCTATTTTTTTTATATTGGAATTTATATTAGAGAAATTTACATTAGGAAAAACTTGTAAATTTTTTTCTTCTCTTGAAAATAAAAAATATTTATCTTTTGATGATTGTGTTATTCTTAGAAAGTTTTGATACTCAATATCAACATTATTATTTAATCCTATAAAAAAAACTATAGGTCTATTTATAGTTGTAATTTTTGATTCTGAAGATAAAAACAATATTCCTTGATCAAATGGTGTATTATATTCATATATTTTCTTAAAATAATATTTCAATTCATTGTAATTTTTGTAATTTATTTCTTTAAAGAGCATTGATGCTTCTTCTAAAATATTTTTTAATTGAGATTTTTCTAATTTTAAAAATTTTAATATATCTATTATTTTTTTATCTTTTAATTCGTTTACATCATTATAATATTTTTTTAATTCTTCAGTTTTAAATTCTCTTAAATAAACATTAATATCTTTGTTTAAATATTTTATTTTTAAATATTCTAATATCTGAATATTTTCTTTAATTTTTAAATTATCAATGAATAAGATTGTTTTCATCATTTCTTGTAAAATAGATATTTGATTTTTTCTTGGATCATATTTTTCGTCTTTGATTTTTATGTTTTCTTTTTTAAATTTATATTTCAATACTGATTTATAAACTGAATAATCACCAATAAAAATTGCTATTTCTTTTTCTATATCATTATTTTTTTCTTTATTTTTCTCTATTGTGTTTACTAAATAATCAATTAATTGATATTCATTTTCAAACAAATATGAATTTTCTATTCTATAATGACCTTCTTTAAAAATTTTAATTTCTTTATAATAACTTCTTACAAATGTTTTATCAAATTCATTAAACATTTCTATATCAATTATTGCAATATTTTTTTTGTAAATTTTCTCTATTTCATCTAAAAATTTTGATATTTCATTTTTATTTGCTGAATATATTGATTTTATTTCATCAAATCTATCTTCCCAATTTTTTTCTATTTTAGATGTACCTTCTATTTTTTTTTCTATATAATCATAATATATTCTATCTAATTGTTTATAATTTATATCTATGTTTTTTTTTAATTCGTTTAATATTTCTTGCTTTGTATCAAAAAGATTTGGGTTAATCTTTGAAAGAATTTGTTTTGGAGTAAAAACTCTTGCCTCTTTTTTATCTTTTAAAAAATATTTATTTAATGTATCTGTTAAAATTGGATCATTTGAAATAACAAAATCAATTTCTTTTATTTCATTGTAAATTTCTTCTTCTGTTTTTCTTAAAATTTGATTCATATAAATAATAATTTAAATTTATTTATAAAATCTTTTAATGTGTGTCCTTTGGTTTTCTATAGATTTATCCATATAATACTTTATAGGATAATTTTGTTTAAAGATTTATTGGAAGAATAACATTTGTGTTTTATTTTTTCACCTTTTTTAATTATATTTTTATTATATCCTTATTATATTTTTATTATATCTTTATTGTATTTTATTATTATATTTTATTATTATATTTTGAGAAATACTTTTAAGTTAATCAGAAGATTTTTAAATGAATAAGTATATTATATAATATATTATAAAATGAAATGTAAAAATGAAATATGAAATATGAAAATGAAATATGGAAATGAAATGTGGAATATAAAATATAATACAAAAAAAAATGTGATATTAAAAAATGGATACTAAAAAAAATAATATGGAAAAAAATAAAAATGAAAAAACAAATACTCGTGAGAATTTAGATGAGGATTTTGAAAAATATTTTTCAGCAGAAATTAAAAGTAATAATTTAATTGAAAAAGAATATACCACAATTGAAAACATGAGACTAAAACAAAAAGATTCATATATTTCTGCAAGAGAGATTCTTGAAATAATAAAATTAGAAAAAATGCAACAAATGAATGTTAAAAAATTTATCTCTAGTTTTGATTATGAATTTATATTAAATATAGAAACCATTAGAAGTCATATTAACATAACATTAAGAAAAGTTTTTCTTTTGGAAAAAAAGAGTTTGGAGATTATCAAAGAAAATATCTTGAATTCTAAAATGATTGAAAAGATGTTTGAAGAAATGAAGGATGAAAGAAACGAAGATGTCTTTGATGATATTGGAGATTTAGAAATGGAAGAATTAGATATAGTTGAAACAATCAGAGAAAAAATAAAAAAATTGAGTTATTTTAAATCTTTTAGACAAGATTTGGATTTAATAAATAGTTTAAAAATAATTTCGGAAAATTATGAAGATTCTAAGGATGAAGATATTAATAGAAAAATTAATGAATTTATTGATCTTGTAAATAATGAATATAAAATAATTAAGGAAATTATCAAATTAATCTTAAAAAAATATTCTAAAATAAAAGAAGAAAAACAAAGAATATCAAAATAGAACTTTTTAAAAAATATGTTTAAATAATAAATTTAAAAAAATAAAGATAAATATAATATATAAAAAATAACATGAAAAAATATAGATAAAAAAAATATAATTAATCTTTATCTCTAATCTTATCTATTTCTTTTTCTAAATCTAATTTTGTTATGATTTCTTTATATCTGTTTCTAATTGTAACTTCAGTAACTCCTGCTATTTCTGCGACTTCTCTTTGAGTTCTTTTTTCTCCGTTTAATAATGATGCTACATATAATGCTGCTGCTGCGATTCCTGTTGGACCTCTTCCTGATGTTAATTCTAAATGTTGTGCATTCATTAATATTTCAACGGATTTTGTTTGTGTCTTTGGACTTAATCTTAATTCTGAAGCAAATCTTGCTATGTAATCAACTGGATTACTTGGTAAGATCTTTACTTTTAATTCTCTTGTTACAAATCTATATGTTCTACCTATTTCTTTTTTATCAATAGCTGATGCTTCTGCTAATTCTTCTAATGTTCTAGGTACTTCGTGTTGTCTACATGCTGCATAAACACATGAGGAAATAACACTCTCCATACTTCTTCCTCTAACAAGACCTTTTGAAACTGCATCTCTATATAATTTTGCAGCTGTTTCTTGAACTTGATTTGTTAATTTTAGAAAAGAAACTATTCTTCTAAGTTCAATCATGGCATTTTTTAAGTTTCTTTCAATTGCTGTTGTAACTCTTTTGTGCCAAACATTGATTCTTTGAATTGTATCTCTCATCTTTTTTGATGAAATATCGTAAATATCTTTTTTTGAACCAATTTCTGTTTTTAAACCATAATCGTATTGAGATAAACTAGAACTTCCTCCTGCTCTACTTCTTTCTTTATTTTCTTCGTCAAAACTTCTAAAGTCTTTTCCGTAGTTTAACATACTTTCTTCAATAACTAGATTACAATCTTTACAAATAATTTCTCCTGTTTCTTTATTCCAATATAAATTTATAGATCCGCACTCAGGACATTTTCGTATAAATGGCATAAAACCAACCCCCTACTATTAAAAAATAATTAAATTTATATATAGATGTTTGTTATAATATATAAATGTTTCTGTCTTTATAAATTTTACTTTTATGGTTTTGTATATTAATATATGTTTTGTTGTATAAATTATTAATAACATTAGAAATGCACAGGCCGGGATTTGAACCCGGGCTACCACCGTGGCAGGGTGATGTCCTACCAGACTAGACTACCTATGCAAAAAAAGAATAAAAAAATGGGCTTGGCAGGATTCGAACCTGCGATCAACGCCTTGTAAGGGCGCTGTCATAGCCACTAGACCACAAGCCCATGTTTACACATGAACGAAAAAGAAAAAATATATAAATCTTTCTAATTATTTTTTAAAATGATTTCTATAGTTGATACTCTTACTAATTTTCCATCTTTATTTTCAAATTCTTCACTATCTAAATTAATGGACTTTATATCAACTTTTCCTTCTAGAAATCTCTTTCTACATACTTCGATAACATCAACTGCTCTTGAAATAAACTTTCCTCTAGCCTTAACAATTACTTCACTTGCGCCTTTTGTAGTGAATTGCATAACAACTCCTGTTACGTAATTCATGAATGGTTTTTCTCCAACAAATATTGCGTTATCATTTGACATCTTAATCACATCTCTACGTTATTTTTTTTTAATTTTGAAACGTATCCTGCAACAACATTTCTTAACTTCTTTGATTTTATATCTGCTATATTATTTAAAACTTTCTTTGTTTCATCAAAATTTTCAGATATTTGATCAAAATGTTTTTTATAAACGATTTTTCCAAAACGTTTAATGTTTGCTTGTTTAATTTTTCCCATTATTATAACCTCTTGTTTTATACGAGCCCGATGGGATTTGAACCCACGGTCTGCGGCTTAGAAGGCCGCCGCATTATCCAGACTATGCTACAGGCCCTTTGTTTAAAGAAAAATAGATTTATATAAAAATCTATTGTTCTTTAATTAAAATACCATTTAAAGTTCCTGTTTGTCCAGGTCTTGATGTTATTTTTACTTTACCTAATTGTGTATTAACAACAACTCCTTTATTTAATATCTTTCTTTTAATATAGTTTCTGTTTGCAGTATTTTCTACAACATCCATTATATCAACTACTTGATATTTATTTGAGTCTTTATCTAATACGTTGACTTTGTTAATTGAAGATAATTTTACTTTTGAATTTCCTCCTCTAACTCTGATTATTTTCAATTTTTTATCTCCTAACTTTGTCATTATAGGTTCTCTTCCCATACTTGATTTTGTCTTTTTTCTAAAGGAAATATATTTTCCTCCTGTACTTTTTCTTTTTGATCTAAATTGTGTAATCATTAAAATCACCTACTTGCATCTGCTTGTCTTTCTAATTCAAATTTCTTAGCAATTGCTACTGATGCATTATTTGAATTGTATGCATTCATTATTTCTTCTGCTAATGCTTGTGATATTGTTTTTTTAGTTTTAAATGATTTCACATATGAACCTTGTGTCATCATTCTTAAAACAATATCTATTCTTCTTAATGGAGAACATTCAACTGCTTGAGGATATTTTGCTCCACCGTATTCAATTGAAACAATTTCTTCTAATGGTGCAGAGTTTTCAACTGCTCTTACAAAAACTTCAACTGGATTCATTTTCATTTTTTCTTCAATAATACAAAATGCTTTGTATACATTGTTATAAACTGTTTCTGATTTTCCTGTTTGATGTCCTGAACTTTTTGAATGTTTTTTTCCTTTATGTCCTGTAATAAAAAGTTTATTCATTAATCTTTCAATTAATAATATTTTACCTTTTCCAAATCTTATTCCTACTGTTTTTCTATTTGTTTTTGGAACAATTCTTGGAGATAAATTAATATAATCTTTTAATCCTGCATCTAAAATACTAATTCCTTTTACTGACCATTTATTAAATGATAAATAATCTGGACTTTCATCTTTTTTAGGTTTTGATGTTTTTTTACTTTCATCTTTTGATTCGACTTTTGATTCAACTTTTGCTTCAATTTTAGTTTCAACCTTTGCTTCTTGTGGTATTTCAACTGTTTTTGAAGTTTCTTCTAAATCATTATTTACTTTTTTAACCATATAATACACCTATTTTCTTGCCTTCTTAACTTTGTTTGCTCTAAGCATTGCTAAAGGTTGATCGTTTACTTTTAAAACTTTCCATCTTACTCCTGGCATATCTCCTTTAGCTCTTCCCATTTTTCCTCCGATTGATTCAACTAAAACTTCATCATGTTCATCAACGAATTTTGTTGCTCCATCTCCTGGAAGAAAAGCAGTAATTTGTTTACTGTTTTTTACTAATTGAACTCTTACACATTTTCTCATCGCTGAGTTTGGCTGTTTTGCTTCAATTTGTATCTTTTCTAAAACTATACCTTTTGCTTGTGAAGCTCCTTCTAAAGGATCAGACTTCTTCTTTAAATCCATCATTCTCCTAGTAAACCATTTATCATACCATCTGTATTTGCTTCTTCTAGCTAACAATTGTTTTGCTGCATTCAAACCTCTTGATTTTTTTGTCATTTATTACACCTATTTTTTTATCATTATTTTAATATTATAATTATTATTAAATAAACTAGATATTAATGATTTCATAATATCTATATAAAAGCTATTATCTCTTTTTAAGTACCTTACTTCTTTCATTGATTCAACAAAAATTATTAAATCATTGTTTTCAATTATATACGAAACTTCTTTAATTGGGTATATTAAGTTTTTAATAAAAACTTCAAGATTGTCTGAAAATCCAACAACCCTAACTTTAGCCCCAAAAAAGCTTTCAACTCTTTGAGGATTTTCTTTTATTTTGTCTATGCATTTTTTTAAACTATTATGCTCAACGACAACATAAAATGTCCCGTCAACCAATATCATCTCAATTGGTGTAACTTTAAAAAAATTTCCAAAGCTTGAAAATTGGAAGATTTTTTTAGAGTCTAAAATTACTCTTTTATTAACCTTAACCATTTGTAATCATTCTTCTTTCAAAATTGCAACACATGAAACATTGAAAGGTTTTTTACAAACAACTCCTAACTTATCGTTAGTAATGTCTAAAAATGAAATTCTTTTTTCTCCTGTTTTTACATAATGTTCAAATAAAGCTAAATTATCTGATTTTGCATTACTTACAATATAAACCATTTTGACTTTATCATCAACCATATTTTTTAAGGATTCTTTGAATCCAATTACTAAATTTCCTTTTTCTAATGCTTCTCTTATTGTTTTTGAGATTGAATCATCAAATTTCTCATATTCCATAAAATCACCTATATACATGCAAAAAATAAAATATATTTAAAACTTGTGTGAGTTTTTATTTTTTTGTTTTTTTATTTGTATTAGAAGTAGCTTTTTTTTCAGTTTTTGATGTACTTTTTTTTACATCTTTATCTTTTTTTTTTACTTCTTCTACTTCTTCAATAACATCTTCTTCGTTTTCTTCTTCGAATTCTTCTTCATCTTCGAAATCATCTTCTTCTATTTCTGCATCTTCTTCTATTTCTTTTACTTTATCATCAAATTCTTTTTGAGTTATAAGATTTTTTTCTATTAAAATCTCAATTAGAGCATTTAATGATGAGTTTGTTATAAATAATCCTTCATCTAATTCATCTAAATATTTTTTGATAACTGCTTTCATAACTATCACTTCAACAGAAAAATAGAATTAGTTTATAAATCTTAGGATATTTTTAAAAATTATTGCCAAATTTCCTTTCTTTTCTCTTTTAAATCCGATTTTTTATTGTTGTTTTCTTGTGGTTTTTCTTCTTGTTTTTTCTCGTTATTTTTGTTAAAATTTTCTTCTCTTTTTTCATTAATTTTACTATTATTTTGTTGTTCAAACATCACTTCTTTAATAAGATCTTTAATTATATATTTTTTATTTACTAATATTTCTTCTGTCATCTTTCTAAGGTTTTCTTCTTCTTGTAATTTTATATGAACATCATCAAAGGATTTTTCAACAATTCTTTTTATTATTGATTCTACATCATTATTTGTTACAAAATTGCATGGTTGCCACATATCAATATATTTCTCTAATTCTTCTAAATCTTGTAATTTTGCTGTTTCTTTTAAATCGGAGATTATGATATGAACATTATCATTTAATTTTGTAACTCCTCTTTGAATGCTATATATCGATGAATTTATCTTAGAAACCTCTTCTTTATTAGATTTTTGATTATCTAAAGAAACTTTATCCATTAAACTTATTTTTTTTTGTAAATTATTGAATTTTTCTTCTAAAATACGAACTCTTCTGATGAAAGAAATATAATTATCAGTCATTTCTTTTAATTGATTTTTTATTATATCAATATCTTCTACTTTTTTTTGTTGTGGTGTTGGTTGTTTATTTGTTTTAATAGCAATTCCTGGTATGTTTTGTTTTGGAGCTGGTTCATTCATCATTATCATCTAATACAAAATTTAATTTGTCTAATAACATTTCATAATTGACAGCTTCTTTATATTGATTTTTCATTTTATCAAAGTAAAAAATATTTATT